>CAUAHS010000008.1 GCA_958428885.1 uncultured Eubacteriales bacterium | reverse complement strand
CTGGTCGAGGGGCTGGACAACTGCCTCATCAAGTTCTCCAAGTGCTGCACCCCCGTGCCGGGTGACGACATCGTGGGCTTCATAACCCGCGGCAACGGCGTCTCCATCCACCGGACGGACTGCCAGAACTACCTCAAGCAGCGCCTCGCCACCGGTGCGGACGGCCGCTGGATAGAGGTCAGCTGGGCGGATCACACCACGGACCTCTATATAACCACCCTGCGCATACTGGCCAAGGAGCGCTCCGGCCTCATCATGGACATCGCAACTGTGCTCAACGCGCTCAACGCCAAGGTGCGTAGCCTCTCTGCGAGGGATGTAGGCAACGACCAGTCCACCGCAACCGTGACCGTCGAGGTCAGGGGCCTCGACGAGCTCAAGAGCATCATAAACCGCATCGCCGCCATCCGCGGCGTGATAGAAGTCAGGAGGGCAAGCTCATGAGGGCAGTCGTTACAAGGGTGACCTCCGCCTCGGTTGAGATAGGCGGCGAGGTCAGAGGCAGCATAGGCAAGGGCTTTCTCGTGCTGCTCGGCGTGAACGTGAACGACACGGAGGCCGAGGCGAAGAAGGTGGCAGACAAGATCTGCGGTCTGCGCGTCTTTGAGGACGAGAACGGCAAGATGAACGTAAACCCCAAGGACGCGGGCGCCGAGCTGCTGATAATCAGCCAGTTCACGCTCTACGCGGACGCAAAGAGCCGCCGCCCCGGCTTCACGCGGGCGGCGAGACCGGATACGGCGGTGCCGCTCTACGAGCTGGTCATCTCCGAGTGCCGTGACCGCGGCTTTAAGGTCGAGACGGGCGAGTTCGGAGCGGAGATGCAGGTGGCATCCGTGAACGACGGACCTGTGACTATAATCCTTGATACGGAGGAACTGTAATGCTTATAAAGACCCTGCCCGTAGGGCAGCTTGAGACCAACTGCTACGTCGTCACCGACGAGGACGCGCTCGAGTGCGCCGTCATCGACCCAGGCGACGAGTCCAACACCATCCTCGACTACATCGAGGGCAACAAACTCAGCTGCAAGGCGGTCATGCTCACGCATGCGCACTTCGACCACGTCGGCGCGGTGAACGCCGTGCTCGAGGCCACGGGCGCTGAGTTCTATATGTGCGAGAAGGACATGGAGCTTGTCAAGACCGGGACCTCCGGCCGCTTCACCACGCCGGAGAACACCCACTTCTACAAGGACGGCGACGAGGTCAAGGTCGCGGGGCTGACCTTCAGGGTCATGGAGACCCCGGGCCATACTCCCGGCGGCGTGACTCTCGTCTGCGGCGACGCTGTCTTCACGGGCGACACGCTCTTCCGCGGCTCCTGCGGGCGAACCGACCTGCCCGGCGGCGACATGCGTGCGGAGCTGCGCTCCCTCAAGCGCATTGCCCAGCTCGAGGGCGACTACGAGGTCTACCCCGGCCATGCCGAGAGCTCCATGCTCTCCATAGAGCGTGAGCACAACCCCTATGTGCGCCACGCGCTCGAGAAGATGTGAGCCATGCCCAACGCCATCGACTACATCGACTGGAGAGGGGACATTCCCTTTTCCTTCTCGCCCTTCAACGAGGTGGACAACCTCCTCATGTGCAAGCTCGTCTCCCTGGACTTCACGGACATCGTCCCCTCCGAGGGCGAGCTGAGCATTCAGGAGGCGGCTCAGGGCTACTTTGACAAGTTCGGCGAGGAGGACGTGCGCCGGGGCGTGCTGCTGGCCCCCGGCGCTGTCACCATGCTCAAAAAGATGCTGAAAGCCCCGAGGTTCCAGGAGCTGAAGCTGCGGGACTACGTCTATCACGTGGACCCCGCGGCGGAAAAGCAGTTTTCCGCCATGACCATAGTCCTCCCGGACGAGACGCGCTTCATCGCCTTCCGCGGCACGGACGACAACATCGTCGCCTGGAAGGAGGACTTCAACATGGGCAGCCTCGACGCCGTCCCCGCACAGACGGATGCGGCGAGCTATCTCATGCGTGCAGCCTGGCGCTTCGACGGCAAAATGCGCGTCGGCGGCCACTCCAAGGGCGGCAACCTCGCCGTCTACGCCGCCGTGCACAACCCGGAGGAGCTGCAGGACCGGATAATCGCGGTCTACAACAACGACGGTCCCGGCTTCCGCGAATCGGTGCGCGATCTGCCCGAGTATCAGCGCATCGCCGCGAGGATACACACGCTGGTGCCGCAGTACTCGCTCGTCGGCGTGCTGCTCAGCCACGACGGGGACTTCGAGATAGTCGAGAGCAACGAGACGGGCATCTCCGCGCACAACGGCTACACCTGGGAGGTGCTGGGGACCGGCTTTGTCCGCTGTGAGGACTTCTCCTTCCGCACGCGCGTGTTCAACGACGCGGTCCACGGCTGGGCGGACGGGCTGGACCTGCAGCAGCGCCAGGAGCTGACGGACGCCGTGTTCGGCGCGCTGGAGGCCACCGGCGCCAAGACGCTGACCGACCTCACGGACCAGAAGGTGCGCAAAGCGCTGACCGCCGCCCGCGACCTTTTCGGCGACGAGGAGCAGCGCGAGCTCTTCATGGATTCCATGGAGCTGCTCTTCAAGGAATACGCCGCCTCGGCAAAGCGAGCCCTGCCGCTCGGCAAACTCCGCCGCAGAAAGAAGGCGGGCGATTGAGGCCCGCCCTCGCCGGCGCGCTCATAAGGCGCGCGAGACTTGAGAAGAATTGGAGCCAGGAGGGGCTGTGCCGCGGCATATGCTCCGTCTCCTGGCTCTCAAAAATAGAGGCCGGACGTGAGGGCGCAGACCCCGAGCTGGTGTCGGCGCTCTTCTCGCGGCTCGGCATGGACATGTCGGAGCGCCCAGGGGCTGCCGCGCTCATCGACCGCTGTTATGAGGCGGCTTTTTCCCTCGACTACGAGTACTGGGACGCCCTGCGTACTGAAATCGAAGCCTCACAGCTCGAAAATGGGCCGTACTGCGTGGATGCGGAGTTGCTCGGACAGCTCTTCTCCGGCGAACGCGCCGTACCGGACTGGCTGCGGGCCATGGAGGGGGCGCTCGAGCCGAGGCAGCTCTCGCTGCTCTACTGGCTCTCGGGCGACTTTGATACTCTCTGCCGCTTTGACGGCGCGGCCTATTCCTTCTACCTCTGCGGCTACGAGGGAGGCCTACTGTGCGGGGAACAACACGCTTGCCCTGGAGTTGCTGGAGCGTGCCTGCCGTCTTGCATCGGACGAGGGGCGGCTGCGCATCCTCATGAACGCGCGTCTGACCATAGGCAACTGCTACAGCAACAACGTGCAGTACGAGGACATGCTCCGGCACTACGCGGCGGCGGAGCGCATGGCCCGGACGCTGGGGGACGCCGACACGGTGCGCAGCATAGAGTATAACCGAGCGGCCACGGCGCTGGAGCTGGGCCGGGCGCAGGAGGCCTACGACGCGCTCACAAGGCTCGGCGCGGAGAGCGCGATGGAGCTGCACAAGCTGGCCGTTGCCTGCGAGCTGCTGGGCAAACGGGACGAGGCCCTGGCGGCTCTCGAGCGCGCAGAGGACCCCACGACCCCCTCGCCGGAGCCGGCGCGCGAGCTCGCACCTCGCATCTGCGGCCTGGTGAGATACCGGCTGGAGCACCCGGATTACCTAGAACGCCCGGAATACGGCACGGAGCTCATGGAGCTCTTCGAGACGATGCGCCGGGGCCTGCCAATAGGATATGCGAGTTTCCACCTCCCGCGCGTGCTCGAATGGCTCCGGGCTCGGCGGATGTACCGCCAGGCATATGGGCTGCTGCTCGATTTTCCTGGATATAGGGGTTTAAATAAAACTTAAACGGCTGTTTTGGGCTTGATTTTCCCAAAACAGCCGTCTTTTCTTTTCTAAAGCCCAGGCCTACAATATTGGCCGAGGTGATAAATTTGAAACCGAAGCTCTGGACGCGGGACTTCACGCTGCTCATATCCGCCACCGTGCTGGGCGCGGCGGGGGGCATCGCGGGCTCCTTTGCGCTCTCCTTCCTCGTGTACGAGGAGACGGGCAGCACGCTGGCCGCGGCGCTGCTCATAGCCATAAACGTCATCCCCGGCTTTGTAGTGCCTGTCGTGGCCTCACCCTTCATGGACCGTCTGCCGCGCAAGCCCTTCCTGGTCGGCGGGGACGCAATAGACGGAGTGCTCTATGCCGCCGCGGGGTTTTATCTGCTGGGACACGACTTCACCTACGTCGGGTATCTCTTCTTCTCCCTGCTGCTCTCCAGCCTCTCGGCCTTCGACTCTCTGGCCTATCAGAGCATCTTTCCGAAGCTCATACCCGAGGGCGCGGAGGAACGCGGCTACACCGTCTCATCCATGGTCTATCCCGTCATGCAGGTGGTCATGGCCCCCGCGGCGGCCTGGCTCATGGAGGCTGTCGGCGTGGCGAATATACTCATAGGCCAGGGCGTGCTCTCCGTCCTCGCCGCCGCCATTGAGAGCCGGATACGGGTCAGGGAGGAGAGGCGGCTGGACGGCGAGGGCTTCTCGCTCCGCCGCTGGCTGGGCGATTTGAGGGACGCTGCGGCGTATTTGAAAAAGGAGCGCGGACTGCTCGCCATTTTCACATATATGGCCGTCACAAACGGCGTCGCGGGCGGCTATTCCTCGCTGCTCGTGGCCAATTTCAGCGCAGCCCCGGCGCTATATTCGCTCTTTTCCGTCGCCGAGTTCGCCGGCCGAAGCATAGGCGGAGCGGTGCGCTACAAGCGGGAGATACCGCGTGGAAAGCGGTATAAATATGCTTTTTTCGCCTACAACGCCTATGAGCTCATGGACGCTGTGCTGCTCTGGCTGCCGTACCCTCTCATGCTCGTGAACCGTGCGGCTGCGGGCTATCTCGGAATAGGCAGCGCGACGATGCGCCTCGCCGCCGTACAGAGCTATATCCCCGACGAGATGAGGGCGAGGATAAACGCCTTTGAGGGCATGCTGTATTACATCGGCACGGGTGCGTTCAGCCTCATAGTCGGCGCGCTGGGGGAGATGATGAGCCCGCGCGCTGCGGTCAGCGTCTCGGCGCTCTTCACGCTCGCGGTATGCTGGCTCACCATCTTCCGCCGCAGGGTCGAAGTCGGCGCGGTGTACGACGCTCAGCCTGCGACCGCCGCCTGAAGCACGGCGTTTGCCACCGGACCGGCGTTGGCGAGACCGCCGCCCGCGTGCTCGAGGATGACCACGAAGGCGTAGGGGTGCTCCGGGTCGTTCAAAAAGCCCGTCATCCAGGCGTGGCTGGTGCCGTCGCCCACCTCGGCGGTGCCGGTCTTGGCCGAGACGTTGAGACCCGGGAAGACCCAGCTGCCGTAGGCGTTCTGGACGTTGTAGTTCATCATTTCGGATATCTTCTGCGCCGTACTCGCCGAGAGCAGCTCCGTCTCCTTGTCGAGCGTGCCGTGGCCCAGGAGCGTCGGCTCATACACCGAGCCGCCGTTGGCTATGGCGGAGACGTAGCGCACCATGGCGTAGGGGCAGACGAGGTCCTCGTACTGGCCCACGCCGGACCAGGCGAGGCCCACGGAGCCCTCCTCGCCCTTTGTGAAGCTGCCGGGCAGGACGTCCATGCCGTCGAGCGTGAGCGGGGCGGTGATGCCGAGCTTTTCGGCGTATTCGGCCATAATCTCCGGCCCGAGCTCGAGGGCCAGCGTGCCGAAGGCGCAGTTGCAGGAGTTGGCGAGCGCCTGCTCTATGGTCTGGGAGCCGTGGTTGCCCGTGCAGGTGAGCTTGGCCCCGTCCACTATCATGCTGCCCTCGCACCAGAGGCTGCGCTCAAAGAGGTCGGGTATGTTGTCTATCGCCGCGGCAAGGGTCACGAGTTTGAACACCGAGCCGGGCGTGAAGGAGGAGCTCAGGCACTTGTTGAGATAGGTGCCCTCCGCAGGCGTGGAGGTCGGGCTCGCCGGGTCGTCCCCGGGCGAGGAGACCATGCAGAGTATCTCGCCCGTCGTGTAGTCCATGAGCATGACGGCTCCGTTCCGGCCGCCAAGGGCGGAGTAGGCCGCGACGTTGAGCGCCGAGTCCACCGTGAGTGAGATCGTCTGGCCGCTCGTTGCGCCCTCTATGAAGCTGTATCCGGCCAGCTTGTCTCGGAACTGCCGGAGCGCGCCGGTGCGGATGTTGCCGGCGGTGTCGCCGATCAGGTGGTAGCAGGCCACACGCGTGGACCAGTCCTCGGCAAAAGAAAAGCCGTCGTCGTCCGAGGTGTAAAGCACGACGCCGTTCCGGTCGAGGATCGTGCCGCCGGGGGTGCCGCCGTTGAAGTACGAGGCCCAGGCGCCTCCGTCGTCCGCGAGGCGGACGAGGTATACCGCAAGTCCCACGACCAGCAGCGCAGCTATGAGAAGTGCCGATGTAGCCCGGCGCTTTACTTTTTTCATGCCTTGGCCTCCTCGCTGTCGTCCTCGTCGTCGTAGTCCTCATAGTCCTCGTCGTCCTCGTCCCGACGTCTCGGCGCCTTATCCCGGCTGACGACAAAGCTGGCGTCCCGCCGCGTGTCCGTGGCCTTTACAAAGGCCAGCAGCATCCAGCAGGAGATGAGCGAGGTGCCGCCCTTGGAGACGAAGGGGAAGGTGACGCCTGTGAAAGGCAGGATATCCAGGGAGCCAAAGACGTTGAGTCCCATCTGGACCATCATCAGGCTGACCGCAGCGCAGCCGGCGATGACGTAGAAGGTGCTGCGCCCCTGTGCCGCATTGCGCACGGCGAAGAGCGCCAGCGCGATGACAGCGAACATGGCGAGCACGGCGATTATGAGGCCCAGTTCCTCGCTGACCACGCCGAAGACCATGTCGGTCTCGGCGGCGAAGATGTCCTTGAGCCAGCCGTTGCCGGCGCCCTTGCCGAAGAGCCCGCCGGAGGCGGCGGCGCTCAGCGCGTGGGTCTGCTGGTAGCCCTTGTCCCAGACGTCCTCCCAGACGTGGCCCCAGGCGGAAAAGCGGTCGGCGATGTAGGGCTTAACGGATATCACAAGAAAACCGGCCATGGCTGCGCCGGATACCGCGAGAAACACGGTGGCGAAGCTGCCGGAGCGCATGAAGGAGATGACAAGGAAGGTCGCAAAGAAGATGACCGCCGTGCCGAAGTCGCCGATGAGCGCCAGGGCTATTACGCAGATGGCGGAGAATACGATGAACACAAAGAGGTTCCGCCGCGCAAAAAGCCTGTCGAGCGTCGCCGCGCCGGTGTAGATGTAGAGCACCTTGACGAGCTCGGAGGGCTGGAAACTGACGCCGGCGATGCTCAGCCAGTTTTTGGCGCCGAACACGGCCTCACTGAACACGACGTTCACTGCCAGCAGCGCCAGCGCCGCCGCAGCGGCGATGAAGCGCGAGGACTTGACGCGCTCGAGGCTCCGAAGCCAGGCGCCGAGGAAGAAGTATAGAGCGACGCCGATGATGATGAAGATCGTCTGGCGGAACATATCCTCCGGCGTGGCAGTGGCGCAGACCGCTGTGCCCAGCGTCGTGAGGAAAAATGCCAGCGTCTCCGGCTCAAAGCCCGTGCGCCGAACGCTGCGGGTCACGAGGTAGCAGAACCACTCCGTCACCATGAGCGCGAAAAAGGCGAGACAGATGGGGAAAAGGTACTCCTGCGCCGCAGTGATAGTGAACTCCAGCGTCAGAAAGGCCTGAAAGAGCGAGAGGATGAGCAGCGTCACTCCTGGTCCGACAAAGCGCCCGGGCGCCGTGCGGCGACGCTCGAGAGCAGCGCGCTCGGCGGCGTCTATCTCGCGGAAGGTCAGCACCGCGTCGCCGAACTCGACGGTGTCCCCGTCCTCCACGGGCTCGAGTATGTCGATCTCGTCGCCGTTTATATATGTGCCGTCGCGGGAGCGGAGGTCGGAGAGCGTCCAGTCCCCGTCGCCGTCGCGCTGCAAGGAGGCGTGCAGCTTGGAGACGCTGGGCATGTCGATGACGATGTCGGAGGAGGGCGAGCGGCCTATGATGCTCTCCCAGTGCGAGACGGGCAGGGCTGCGCCGTCCTCGTCGAGCAGCCAGGCCCAGGTCTCGGGCTCGTACTTTTCACGGAGCATGGAGCGTATACAGCGAAGAAGTATCCACAGCGCGAGGATCGGCAGCAGATACTTCGTGCCTGTCATTATATATGCGGTGAGGTCAGGGATATCGGGCAAGATGCCACCCCCTTCAAGAGTATGGACCGGGGCAATTATATCATTTTGCCGCCCTGTTGACAACGGGGGGCGGGTACTCTAAAATAGCGGTATGTGGCGTAAGACGAAGTTTTGGATAGTTTTGTTCTCCGCGCTCTTTATTTTGGGCGTCGGAGCTTTTCTGCTGCTCAGCGGTACGGATACGGGCGGCCGAACGGCACGCATCTCGCTCGACGGCGAACTCTATGAGGAGATAGACTTGAACGCCGTAGCCCTGCCCTACGACATACGCATAGAGACGGAGCTGGGTTACAATGTGATCCACGTCGAGCACGGGGCGATCTCGGTATCGGAGGCGGACTGCCCGGACCAGATCTGCGTGCACCAGGGCAAGATCACCGGTTCCATGGTGCCCATAGCCTGCCTGCCGCACCGCCTGGTCATAGAGATAGTGGAGGCTGAGCCATGACCAAGACAAAAAAGCTGGCCCTGCTTGCGGCCCTTACAGCGGTCGCTCTCACGATTTTCGTCGCGGAGTCCCAGATACCGCCCGTGGTGCCCGTTCCGGGCGTGAAGCTCGGCCTTGCGAACATCGTGACGCTGGTCACCATGGCCCTGTTGGGCCGGAAGGAGGCTGGAGCGGTGTTTGTCGTGAGACTGATACTCGGCAGCGCGTTTGCCGGCGGCTTTTCCGGGCTGATGTTTTCGGCTGCGGGCGGTGCGGCGGCGTATATCGTCATGTGCCTGCTCATAAAGGTCTTTCCCGAGAAGCTGATGTGGGTCGTCAGCGTCCTTGCTGCGCTGGCTCATAACGCGGGCCAGCTCGCCGTGGCGCTGTGGGTCTCGGGAACGGCGTCCATGCTCTATTACGGCACGGTCCTGGCGGCGTCCGGAATAATCACCGGCGTATTCACCGGTCTCGGCGCCATGTACCTCACCAGGGCTATGAAAAAGCTTGTCAAATAAACTTTCTACATGGAAGTGTTTACAATTTGGTCTTGAAAGCCGGGGACCTTTGCGTTATAATGCTAAGGCTATACGCCTAAAGGGCGATTGATGGTATTTTTAAATTGTAAAGGATGAAGCACCAATGAGCGCATCGCAGGACAAAAAGAGACGTCAGACCGAGCGCATGGAGGGCACCGACAAGCGTACCCTTGCCGAGCGTGAGGCCGCCCAGAAGGCGAAAAAGGAGCGCACACGCTGGGGCATCGTCGGCGCGATCATCGTCGTCTTCGCCGTGGTCGTCATACTGCTGAACACCAACCTGTTTTACAGCGGCACGACTGCGATAACCATAGGCGACTACAAATACACGAATGCCGACTTCCAGTACTACTACTCCAACGCCTATGCCAGCTTTATGAACAGCTACGGCAGCTACTTCAGCATGTTCGACACGACTCAGGACCTGGACGACCAGGCCTTTGACCCGACGTACATCACCATGTTCGGCGGCACCGTGCCCGAGAGTCTCGGCGAGGACGCCAGCTGGAAGGATTACTTCGAGGCCGTCGCCATCGAGAACATGGTCGAGGTCACCGCGCTGTACGACAATGCCGTGAAAGAGGGCTACACCCTCTCCGAGGAGGACGCCGCCTCTGTTGATGCGGCTGTCGCAAGCTTCGACACCGCAGCCACCAGCTACGGCCTGCGCAATGCCGAGGCCTTTGTCTCCTTCTACTACGGCAAGGGCAACACCGTGGAGTCCGTGCGCTCGCTCATGGAGCGCGGCTACATCGCCTCCGCCTATGCGCAGGACAAGTATGATTCCTTTGAATACACGCCCGACGAGCTTGCCGCCTACTACGACGAGCACAAGGACGAGCTCGACGCCTTCAGCTTCGAGTATTACCTCGTCGCCGCCGACAAGGAGGAGGTCACCGAGACCGTGACCGACGAGGAGACCGGCGAGGAGACCGAGCAGACCAGCGAGAAGGTCACCGACGCGACCATGGCCGCCGCCAAGGAGAACGCGGACAGGCTGCTCACCGCCGCCGAGAGCGGCGCCGCTGAGTCCGCCCTAAGCTTCTCCGAGGCCGTCACCGAGGTCTTCGGCGCCGACGCCAGCGCCACCGAGTACACCAACTCCCTCGGCGTCAACTGCCTGACCTACCTGCCCGACTCCGTCTCCGAGTGGCTGACCGACGCCTCCCGCACTGCGGGCGATATGACCGTCATCGAGTCCGAGGACAGCGGCTATTACGTCGTCTGCTTCAACGGCCGCAGCGATAACACCGATTACAACGCCGTGAACTTCCGCCACATCCTCATCAAAGCCACCGACGAGAACGAGGACGGCGAGTACAGCGCCGAGGAGCTTGCCGCCGCCGAGGACAAGATCAACGAGATCTATGACGAGTGGGTGAACGGCGAAGCCACCGAGGACAGCTTTGCCGAGCTGGCCAACGCCAACAGCGAGGACTCCGGCTCCAACACCAACGGCGGCCTCTATGAGCATGTTGGCAAGAACAGCATGGTCGATGTCGTAAACGACTTCATCTTCGACCCCAACACCAAGCCGGGGGACACCACCATCGTCCTCAATGAGAGCTCCAGCTACACCGGCTACCACCTCATCTACTTCGTCGGCGCCGACGAGATGAGCTACCACGACTGCCTTGCCGACTACGGCACCGGCTCCGTCGAGGGTCTGCGTCAGCCGGACTACAACGCTTGGCACGACGAGCTCGTCGCCGGATACTCTGCGAGCGTGAACAGCTTCATCAACTGGTTCGCGAAAGTGTAAGGCAACACAAAAAATAAGCATGGGCGGCCTTAGGGCCGCCCATTTCAGTATTGGAGGCGAGAGCGTGAGAGAGAGGACAAAACGCACCGAGATGCTGCTCGGTGCGGCGGCTATGGAGAGACTTCGTGCGGCCCACGTCATAGTGTTCGGCTTGGGCGGGGTGGGCTCATGGTGCGCCGAGGCGCTGGCTCGCTCCGGCGTGGGCAGGCTCACGCTGGTGGACGAGGATTCGGTCTCGGAGTCCAACCTTAACCGCCAGGTCTGCGCCCTCGGCTCCACGATAGGCCGCCCCAAGGCCGAGGTCATGGCCGAAAGGCTCTGCGACATAGCGCCGGATGCGGAGATCCGCTCAGTCACCGCGCGCTACGAGTCAGCGAGCCGGAGCCGCTTCTTCCCCGGCGATTACGCCTATGTCGCGGACTGCATCGACCTCGTCTCCTGCAAGCTGGACCTCATAGATGCGGCGCTGGAGGGCGGAACTCCCATCATCTCAGCCCTCGGCACGGGCAACAAGCTGGACGCCTCCCGGCTGGAGGTCTGCGACATAGCGGAGACGCGCGGCTGCCCGCTGGCCCGGGTCATGCGCCGGGAGCTGCGCCGCCGCGGCGTGGAGCATCTCCGGGTCGTGTACAGCCCGGAGGAGGCCCTGGAGCCCTCCCAGCCCGACGCACCGCCGCCGGGACGCCGCAGCGTGCCCGGTTCCACGGTATGGTTGCCCGCCTCGGCGGGACTTCTCATGGCGCAGGCCATAGTTCTGTTCATTGCGGGGGTGGAGGAGTGAAGAGAATACTTTCCGCCGCCCTCGCCCTCTGCCTGGTGCTGCTCTCAGCCTGCGGAGCGGGCGAAGAGAGCCTCAGCGACAGGGCTGAGCGCGAGTTCGGCAAGACGGTTTCCCAGGCCGTCAAGGCCATAGAGCGCGTCAGGAGGGACGAGCTCTCCAAGATCACGCAGCCCTTCGAGTCCGAGGACGCATACTCGGGTGAGATGGACATCCCGGAGGGCGACATAGAATATCTCGACGCGGTGGGCGATTACATAGTCGAATCCATGCCCGAGGGCCTCTCGGCCTACGACCAGTACCGCTACCTCGGCTACGTGCTCTCGCTCTGTGCCGAGTACGACTATGACGTGCACGAGGACACGCTCAACCAGACGCCCTGGGGCGCCCTCATAGAGGGCAGAGCGATCTGCATGGGCTACACGAACACCATGCTCTGGCTCTGCGAGAAGGCAAACCTGCGCTGCTCGGCCATCAGCGGCTATGCCAGCTGGAACGGCGAGGAACACGGCTGGAACATGGCCTACCTCGAAGAGGGTAGCTACTACGTGGACATCACCTGGTGCGACCAGCACGGCGAGCCCGGCTCCGAGGGCTGGAACGACTATTTCATGGTCACGGAGGAGCGGCTGCTCGAGGACCACGGCATCTGGACCGGCGGTCCGGCGACGGGGACGGTGGACTACTCGTGAAAGCGATATTGGAAACGGCTCGCCTGAGCTTGAGGGAGTTCACGCCGGAGGACTACGACGCGCTCTGCCTGATGCTCAGGGATGCGGAGACCATGTACGCATACGAGCACGCTTTTTCCGAGGCAGAGGCTCACGCCTGGCTGCAAAACCAGCTGGACCGCTATGCGAAGTACGGCTTCGGGCTCTGGGCGGTCATACTAAAGGCGACCGGCGAACTCATCGGCCAGTGCGGGCTGACGATGCAGAACGCGGGCGAGTTCGGAGAGGTGGTCGAGGTGGGCTACATCTTCCGCCGGGACTTCTGGCACAGGGGCTATGCCTCGGAGGCGGCCATTGCCTGCCGGGACCACGCCTTTGAGAAGCTCGGCGTGCCGGAGGTGTTCTCCATTATCCGCGTTGGCAACGTATCCTCCGAAAACGTGGCACGCCGCAACGGCATGTCACCGTGCGGCGCACTCACAAAGCACTATTACGGCATGGACATGCCGCACACCATCTATTCCGTCCGGGCGGAGAAGCTCAGTCGAGGCCAAGGTACTCCATGAGCTCACCCCAGAGCTCGAGCAGGCGGAATTTGAACACCACGCCCTCGCCCTCGCCGGAGAGCAGCTGAGCGCTGTCGCCCCCGAGGGTCTCGAGGGCGCTTTCCGTCTCCGCGGCGGAGAGGCAGAGCGGCGGGAAGACGACGCACCACCAGTTGTGACCCTGGCCCTCGCCGAGGACGACGCGCAGCGACTCGTAGCTGCCGGCGGGCAGGGCAAAGCTGCCATAGTCGCGGGTGGGATAGTACTCGCGGCTGAGGGTGACGCTGACCTTGCGTCCCTCGGCGGCGGTCTCGGCGGCGGACTTGATGCCGTCGAGGTCTGAACTGATCAGTTCCCGAGCCCCGGCGGCGTCCCGGACGCTCTCAAGTTTGGGCTCCAGGTAGGCGAGCACGCTGTCTCGCACACGGAGTTTGACCTCCTGCTCCTTCGCCTCGTCCGAGACGGCGACGACGTGGAGCCGGACCAGTGAGTCTGAGAGCGCCGCACTGCGTGCGCTTGCCCAGACACCGGCGCATAGCGTGATGCAGAGCGCGAGCAGCATGGATATTTCCCATTTTTTAAGCAGTTGAGTTTTCATCCTATGTACCTCCGACCCTATTATCACCGGAGATACGCCCAGATAAACCACCCGCGCATAGCGCGTTTGAAAGTTTCGTCCACCTTTTCAAAGGTGGTGGAGTCCAGAGGCAAAGCCTCTGCCGCGCTCCGCAGAGCGCGGAACTCTCTTTTTGCTTCATAAGATCAGGAAGAGAGTCCAAGGGGGAAACCCTATCAAGGGGTTCCCCCTCGTTTTCTGTGCCTGTAAACTAAAAGGGAGCCCCTAAAAGGGGCTCCCTCGTTCATTATTGCATTTGTCCAACTCAGGTGAACAGCGCCACGAGCTTATCCCAGAGCCTGGCGAAGAAGCCCTGCTCGGCGGGGGTCTCCGCGGCGGTGTCGCCGCTGTCGGGGACCTCTATGGACTCGGTGGAGAGGACAAACTGGACGGAGGCGGGCTCGCCGTTGCGCTCGTCAAGGAAGGACTCGTAGACATACTCGCTCTCGCCGTCCTCGCCGGTACCGAGCAGGCTGTCAAGCTGTTCGGGGATGGCCTGGGTCTCCTCATTGAGCGTGCTGGCTCCGCCGGAGAGGCTGGAGGCGCCGCTGGAGAGGCTGCTGATGCCGCTCTGGATGCCGGACCAGCTGGCCGCAAGGGCGTCCACACCGCCGGTGTAGGTCTTGAGCGCGTCGTTGAACTCGGTGTAGTTCGCCGCCAGCTCCTCAAGGCCGCTCATGAGCTGCACGAGGCTGCCGAGGTTTATGCTGCCGCCGGTGGCCGAGAGCGCAGTCTCAATCTGCGTTGCCATGGTCTCGAGCGACTCGGAGATCTTGGTTATCGAGGCCGAGAAGGTGGGCAGGTTCTGCTCCACCGCGGCGAAGGCCGCCTTGGTCTGCTCCCAGACCGCCTTGACCGTCTGCGCCGCCTGGTAGTTCGCAACGAGCGAGCTGAGTGCGGCGCTGTCCGGGTTCGCCGCCATGAGGGCGGCTATGTCCTCTTCGCTCACGCTGGCAACCGGGATGGAGGCGACGGCCTGGGAGAGCGCGGCGTAGGCCGTGCTGTAGCCTGTGGCGAGTTCATCTATGCCGGCGCCGATCTGGTCAAGGCCGGACTTCAGCTGGCGGAGCGCCGAGGGCAGCTGGGTGAGAGCGGAGAGGCTGACCGTGCCGCCGGAGGGCGTCTGGCCGCCCATGGAGCCGATCTGCGCCAGCGCCTGGGCTATCTGGTCCGAGGCGGCGGTGAGCTGGGCAGAGCCCGCGGAGAGCTCCGTGAGGCCGCTGCCGTACTGGGAGGCGCCGCTTGAGAGCTTGCTGGCACCGCTCGAAAGCTGGCTTGCACCGCTGGAGAGCTGGCCGATGGCATCCACCAGCTGGCCGAGGCCGTCCGTGACCTCGCTCATGTCGCCGAGGCTGCTGGCCACGTCGTAGGGCACAGCCGCGATGGTCATGCCGTCCATGCGGAAGTCGTGCACGTCGGCGGTGAGGCCCACGTCGCCGCCGGAGCCGGGGAGGACCATAAGCGACACGGTCTTGGAACTGCCCGCATTCGCCGCGGTGCCGCCCTTGACGGTGACGTTCTCGCAGAGGTCGGAGTCGAGCGTTATAGTGAACTGGAGCAGGTAGTTGTCGTAAAAGCCGCCGGAGACGGCGTCATTTTTCGTCGTCTTGATGGCTATCTCAAGCTCGCCGGATTTGCCGCCGAGCTCGGCGGGCGCGATCTCCTGGCCGTCGAGGTAATAGCTTATCTCGATGTTCCAGGGCAGCTCCACGCTGCTGAGGGTGCCCTCGTAGTACCAGCGTCCGGGCTCGGCCTCCAGGGTGACGGTGCCGTCGGAGTAGTTGATGGGCGTGGTGTCGCTGAGGTTCACGACGGAGCTGTAGTCGCCGTAGTGGGTGACGGTGCCGGCGCCGGTGACGTTCAGCGCGACGACGGCGTAGCCCTCGCCGGGGGCGCCGGAGGCGTCGAGCCTCGCGTATATGACTTCTTCGGCTGTAAAGTCCGCCTCGGAGGCCGCCGCGGCGGGCACGGACGTGAGGCACAGGCAGAAGATGAGCGCTATGCAGAGCGCGGCTGAGAGTTTGTGTTTCATTTCGTTTCGACCTCCTTGTCGGTCTTTTTCAGGAATCCGGACTTGAGCGTGAGCTTGGCCGTCAGCGGGTCAAAGAGCATGAGCAGGGCCGGCAGGGCCAACAGCACCATGGCCATGGAGAGCAGCGTGCCTCGGCACAGCAGCGTGCCGAGCGCCGCCACGACGCTGAGCGAGGAGGAGAAGTTCAGGCAGAAGCCCGCGGCGGAGAGGATGAGTCCGCTGGTGAGGACGGAGATGAAGTTCTTGGTGAGTGTGGCCTCCACCGCCTCGCGCTTGCCCATGGTGCGGCGGTTCACGACATAGCCCTCCGTCATGAGGATGGCGTAGTCTATCGTGGCGCCGAGCTGCACCGTGTTGATGACCAGGTAGCCGAGGTAGACCAGAGGCGTGTCCGTGAAGTACGGCACGGCGAGGTTTATCCAGATGGCCGACTCGATGACGAAGAGCAGGATGAACGGCAGCGTTATCGAGCGGAAGGTCACCAGCAGCGTCAGGAAGATGAAGGCGATGGCAATGAGATTGACCGTGACGGAGTCGTGCGTCACAACGTCGCGCATGTCGAGGAGGTTGGCGCTCTGGCCGCAGGTCCAGGACTCGTCATAGAGCTCGGAGGCAGCCTCGCGCACAGCGGTTACGACGGCAAAGGCCTCGTCGCCCTCCTCGCCGGTGTCCGTGTAGATGATTATCCTGGCGTAGTTGTCGGAGTAGAACTGCGATACGATGTCGTCGGAGAGGAAGCCGGAGGGCACCTTGCCGACGGTGCCGGCGTAGGAGAGCACGCTGGTGACGTGGTCGATGTCCGCGATCTCGTCGGCGAGCTCAGCCTCGGCGCCGGGGTCGCCGCGGGGGACGAGCAGGACTATGGCCTGGCTCTCGCCGAAGGTGTCGTTTATGAGCTCGGTGTCCGCGCCGTAGCGAACGCCGGGGTCGGGGTTGCCCATGCCGTAGAGGAAGTCCGCACGGCTCTGGCCGAGGTAGCAGGGCACGACGACCAGCAGCCCGAGTATGAGCGCCGGGATTCGGACCTTGACGAAGATCTTGCCGACTTTCCCCATTTCGGGGATGATGCGCTTGTGATGCGTCTTGTCCATGAGCTTCATGCACGAGAGCGAGAGCGCGGGCAGGAACACCATGACGCTTATGTAGCTGAGCACGACGCCCTTGACCAGGTTGAGGCCCAGGTCGCTGCCTATGCCGAAGCGCATGAAGATGAGCGCGAGGAAGCCGAAAACCGTGGTCGCCGCAGAGGCAGCGATGGAGGAGAAGGACTCCTTTATGGCCATGCGCATGGCCTCCTCGGGGTCGGGGACCTCCCTGCGGTGGCGCTCGAAGCTGTTGAGCAGAAAGATGGCGTAGTCCAGCGAGACGGCCAGCTGCATGATGG
>CAUAHS010000007.1 GCA_958428885.1 uncultured Eubacteriales bacterium | reverse complement strand
GGCTCAGCATCCACGACTTCCGCATAGTCGACGGCCCGACGCACACGAACGTCATCTTCGACGCCGTGCTGCCCAACGACAGCCCCGTGACCGAGGACGAGGCCAAGGCTCAGCTCGAGACCATCGTGCACAGCCTGTGGCAGAACTCCCACCCCAAGGTCCACATCGACCGTCCTTTTGTCTAATGCTGAAAGGAGATAAGGGGTGGACCCCGCAAAGGGGCTTTCCTTTGGAATACAAATCGGCATAAAAAGGCCCCCGGGAGCGTAGAGCTCCCGAGGGCAGCTGCCCGGAGCCGGTCTTCGGCCGGCTCCTGATTTTTACTCAGCAGACCTTGACTATCCAGCCGCGCGTATCGGGCACCTTGCCCCACTGGATGCCGGTCAGCTCGTCGTACAGGCGCTGGGTCACGGGGCCGATCTTGTTGTCGGCAATGATGTGGTCCTTGTCCTTGTAGCTGAGCAGGCCGATGGGGGAGACGACGGCGGCGGTGCCGCAGCCCCAGGCCTCCTCGAGCCGGCCGCTCTCGGCGGCGTCGATGAGCTCGTCGACGGAGATCTTGCGCTCCTCGACGTCGTAGCCCCAGTCCTTGAGCACCTGGATGCAGCTCTTGCGCGTGATGCCGGGCAGGACGGTGCCGCCGGAGATGTCCGGGGTGACTATCTTGCCGTCGATCTTGAACATGACGTTCATCGCGCCGACTTCTTCTATGTATTTCATCTCAACACCGTCGAGCCAGAGGACCTGGGAGAAGCCCTTCTTCTCGGCCTCTTCGCCGGCACGCATGGAGGCGGCGTAGTTGCCGCCGCACTTGGCGAAGCCCGTGCCGCCGCGGACAGCGCGGACGTCGCGGCTCTCGATCATGATCTTGACGGGGTTGATGCCCTCGGCGTAGTAGCTGCCGGAGGGGGAGCAGATGATGCAGAAGAGGTAGTGGTGGCCGGCGTGCACGCCGAGGACGGCGTCGGTCGCGATGACGAAGGGACGCAGATAGAGCGAGGTGCCGTATTCACTGGGGACCCAGTCGGCGTCCACGGTGACGATGGTCTTGAGAGCCTCGAGATAGAGGTCCTCGGGGATATGCGGGATGCACATACGGGCGGCGGAGTTGTTCATACGCGCGATGTTCTCCGTCGGCCGGAAGAGCTGAACGGTGCCCTCAGCCGTGCGGTAGGCCTTCAGGCCCTCGAATATCTCCTGCGCATAGTGCAGGACGTTTGCGCAGGGCATGAGTTCAATGGGACCATAGGGGACGACACGCGGATCGTGCCAGCCCTGGCCCTCGTCGTAATTCATGAGGAACATATGGTCGGAGAAAACCTTGCCGAAGCCGAGCTTGTCGGACGGGGTCTTTTCTTTGGGGGTGGTGGTTCTGGTTATTTTAATTTCTTCCATTTTATCGATCCTTCCCTCAGAGTTTCGGCGGACGCTCCGCACCTCTCTCTTGTGCGGAGGCTCCCCCTTTATAATGTTATCACGTTTTGGGGATATTGCAATAGATAAACTTGCGCTCAAATCAATTTTAGGTTAAAATACACAAAAATTCACGGAGGTATCCGTAATGTGCGTTAATGTATCTATCGTATCATGCCCGAATTACGAACCCGGCACGGTGAGGAGCGCGCTCGCGGCGGTGCTCGAGCCTCTGGGCGGCCTCGACTGGGTCGAGCCCGGGATGAAGATCGCCATAAAGGCCAACCTCGTTGCCCGCATGAAGCCTGAGACCGCGGCGGCGACGCATCCGGCGCTCGTCACCGAGCTCTGCCGCATGCTCACGGAGCGCGGGGCGGAGGTCGTCGTCGGGGACAGCCCCGGCGGGCCGTTCACGGCGGCCTGGGTCGGCGGCATCTACACCGGCACCGGCATGCGTGCTGTGGAGGCTGCGGGGGCGCACCTCAACTCCGATTACTCCACCTGCGAGGTCTCCTTCCCCGAGGGGAACACGGTCAAGAGCTTCCCCTACACGGCCTGGCTGGAGAAGGCCGACGCCGTCATCGACTTTGCCAAGCTCAAGACCCACGCCATGGCGGGCATGACCTGTGCGGTAAAGAACTTCTTTGGAGTCATTCCCGGCACGCGGAAGCCGGAGTTCCACTACATGCACCCCAAGACGGCGGATTTCTGCGACATGCTCTGCGACCTTGCGGCCTACGTCAAGCCGCGGCTGACCATAGTGGATGCGGTGCTGTGCATGGAGGGCAACGGCCCAACCCAGGGCAAGCCGCGGCATATGGGCGCACTGCTGGCGGCGGATACGCCCTTCGACGCCGACCTGATCTGCGCCGGGCTCATCGGCCTCGACACAAAGGACGCACCGACGGTGGCTGCGGCCATCAAGCGCGGGCTCTGCCCCGCGAGCGCGTCGGAGCTCAACATAAGCGGCGACCCGGCCGCCTTCGCACTGCCGGATTTTAAAAAGCAGCCCATCTCCCCGGACATAACCTTCAAAAAGTCCTTCCCGCTTTTGAACACCTTCCTGCGCCGGAACTTCGGCACGGGTCCGAAGGTGGACACGAAAAAGTGCATCGGCTGCGGCAAGTGCCACGAGGTCTGCCCCGCGGGAGCCGCAACAGTGAAGAAGGGCAAGGCCCACATAAACAGCAAGATCTGCATCCGCTGCTTCTGCTGCCAGGAGTTCTGCCCCAAGGGCGCCATAAGCGTACACCGCCCCCTGCTCGCGCGGATTGTGACGAAATAAAAAAGGCCCGGAGACACGATCTCCGGGCCTTTTTGCGCTCAGCGGTGCGAAAAGGGAGGGCCGAAGGGCCCTCCCTGGGTTTTTATCAGTCGCCCTTGCGGGTGTGCATTATCTGGCAGATGCTCTCGATACGGGTGCGGAGCGCCTCCTCGCTGTACTCGCGGTCATCCCAGAAGTCGGCCTCGATGTAGTAGTGAGGTACACCGGTGGCCTTCTGGACAATTTCCGCGCACATCTTCTGGTGCGCGCCAAGCCAGCGGTCGAAGTCGAAGTAGCCCATGAGCATGCCGTCCGGCTTGTTGGCCTTGACCTTCTCTATCATGGACTCGGCCTCGTAGCCCATGTTCTGGCCGAGAGGCATCTTGAGCCACTGCTCGGCCATGCCCATGTAGGGGTCGTCCTTATAGGCGGAGGGCTTCATCTGGCTCTTGCTCGGGGTGAGCGTCTGGCTGAAGGTGGTGGCGACGCCGTTCTCGCGGAAGACCTTGTCGATCCAGGGGATGCACCAGGGGATGAAGTAGCTGCCGACCTTCGGAGCGCCCTTGGGCAGGACGCCCTTGCCGGCCTTGATGGCGTCCTTGACTTCCTTGAGCATGATGTCGATGGCCTCTTCGAGGTACTTGTAACCGTAGTTGAGGGGCACGCCTATGCCGTCCTGGAAGAGGACCAGTGCGTCGCCGCCCAGGGGCACGGGGTCGGCGTTGCAGACGAGGTTGCCGAGCATGCCGAGCTTGAAGAGGTAGCGGCCGGCGTCGGCGAGGGCCTGCTTGAAGTCCTCCTCGGTCGGGTAGATGCCGGTGATCTCGCTCATCTTGTCGATGTCGGACTTGATGACCTGGCTGAGATACTTGACGCGGCTGTACTCGTCGTCGGCCTGGCCGAAGTAGGTGTCGTGCGGGATGCGGCTGATGACGTAGGTCCACTCCTCGCCGAGCAGGCACTGGATGAGCTCATCGGTCTTGGGGCCCTCGTCGCAGTTGAAGCCCCAGCTCCAGATGACGTCCGGGGGGGCGATCAGCCCGGTGGCGTAGGCGGCCAGGCGGGTCTTGTTGAGGGGGCAGTGGCGGCAGCCGTAGTTGAAGCCCATGTCCTCGGCCTTGGAGATGATGGGGCCGGCCTTGTGGAAGAAGCCGTTGAGCGTCTGGATGAGCACGAGGTCGGGGAAGGAGACGTGGACGTTGTCGCCGCCCGCGCGCTTGAAGGCGGTGTACGGGGTGACGACGGCGGGCAGGATGCCGTAGATTATCTTCTTGCCCTCGGCCTTGTACTGCTTGGTCTTGCAGACCTCTATGCACTCGCGCGTCCAGGCGCCGATGAGCTTGCGCACGCCACGGTACTGGACGTTCCAGCACTGGGGGATATACTCCTCAACGGCGTAGCGGACGTCCTCGTCGGTCAGGCCCATGGCGTCGGCGGCGGCCAGCCAGTCGGGGAGGATGGCGTCGAGCTCCTCGCCCTCGAAACCGGCGAGCTCAAGGTATCTGGTGTTTATCTCTTTTCCGGCCATTTCACTTTCCCTCCTTCAGGTTCTGAACGAAGTTCTCGATGCGGTTCATGAGGGGGCCCATCTCCTCGCGGGAGTAGGAGTAAGCGGTCTCCAGCTTGAGCAGGGGCACCTTCATGTCGCCCAGCCACTTGGCTACGCAGGAGTACTCCATGTCGTAGATCTCGTCGAAGGCGAGCTGATACCACAGCACGGCGTCGACGGCGCCGGCGGCCATGAGCTCCTTGATGCGCTCAAAGCGCTGCTTCCAGGAGGGCTGGAAGAGGTCGATGGGCAGGGTGTCGAGATAGCGGTTGCGGGCGAAGTTCTCTATGAGGTCGCCCTCGGTGTCGACGTCCTTCTCGGTGAGGCGCACGCCCTCGTCGAGCATATCCACCGTGACGGCGCAGCCGAAGTTGTCCAGCAGCCTGGGCATGGTGTAGTCGCCGATGGCGATGACACGGCCAACGACGAGGACCCTCGGCGCGTTGGCGGGCAGGGCGTCGGCAGAGCCGACCTCGAGCTCGTCGCAGAGCTTCTCAAGCTCGTCGGCGAACTTCTCGGGCTCGCCGGTGGTGAAGCTCAGGTGCTGCAGGCGCATATAGTCCTCAAAACCTATGGGGCAGCGCTCGCCGCGGCGCAGCGCATCCAGGCGGCGGAAGAGGCCGTTTATGCGGTTGGAGACCTCGAGATTTTTCTTCGCGGCTGCCAGGTCCACGCTCTTGCCGGTGATCTCTTCGACCTTCTTCATCAGCTCGCGGATGGAGTTTGCGTAGTACTCAAACGCGACGGGCTTTTCCCAGTCGGCTGGGACGCCGACCTTGCCCACCTTGACGCCCTTGAACTCCATGAGCTCGCTGATGCGGCCGACGTGGCAGTCGGTCTCCGCGATGGCGACGAGGTCGGCATTGGGGGTGATGGGGTCGAGGCCCAGCTGCATGTATCCCGCCATGGAACGAGACAGGGGGTTCATGAAGCGCAGCATGTAGTCGAGCACGGCGTCCGTCGGCTCGGGCTCGCCGCCGCGGCACATGAAATAGGTGTTGGCGCCCGCGGCACGGATGAGTTCCTCGGGGATGAAGGTGCTGTTGTACTCGATGAGCGGAGTGCCCTCACGCTTGGCCTGAACCAGCTCGCGCACGCGCGCCTGAGAGCGGCGGTTCATTTCCCGGATGGTGTCCTTTGTTGACAAAATCGATTCTTCCTTGTAAAAAACTGAAGAAACGGATCAATTGCAATTGCGTACACCGTAAATTATATTACGCTGTTAATATGTTGTCAATAATGTCGCCGTTATTATTCAAAAAATAACGCCCGCCGTCAAAATTTTTGACGGCGGGCGCTTTTTGGCGCTTATTCAGATCTCCAGTCCGGCGAGGGTGGCGGCCATGACGGCCTTGATGGTGTGCATGCGGTTTTCGGCCTCGTCGAAGACGATGGACTGCGGTCCCTCAAAGACCTCGTCCGTGACCTCGAGCGCGTCGAGGCCGTACTGCTCGCCGACCTCCTTGCCGATGGTGGTCTTGAGGTCGTGGAAGGCGGGCAGGCAGTGCATGAACACTGCTGTGGGCTTGGCATAGCTCATGGCCTTGGCGTTCACCTGATAGGGCAGCATGGCGCCGATGCGCTCTGCCCAGGCCTCGGGAGGCTCGCCCATGGAGACCCAGATGTCGGTGTACACCACGTCTGCGTCCTTGAGCGCGGTCTCGGGCTCGGTCCAGAACTCGAGGATGGCGCCGGTCTCGGCGGCTATCTCCTGCGCCTGGTCGATGAGCTTCTCGTCAGGGAAGAACTCCAGCGGAGCGCAGGCCACGAAGTGCATGCCCAGCTTGGCGCAGCCTATCATGAGGGAGTTGCCCATGTTGTAGCGCGCATCGCCCATGTAGACGAGCTTTATACCCTTGAGCGTGCCGAAGTGTTCGCGGATGGTGAGCATGTCGGCGAGGATCTGCGTGGGGTGGAACTCGTTCGTGAGGCCGTTCCAGACGGGCACTGAGGCGTACTGCGCCAGCTCCTCCACGATGCTCTGGCCGAAGCCGCGGTACTCGATGCCGTCGAACATCCGCGAGAGCACGCGGGCCGTGTCGGCGATCGACTCCTTCTTGCCTATCTGCGAGCCCGTGGGGTCGAGGTAGACGGGGTGCATGCCGAGGTCGTGAGCCGCCACCTCGAAGGAGCAGCGGGTGCGGGTGCTGGTCTTTTCAAAGATGAGCGCCACGCTCTTGCCGTCGCAGAGCTTGTGCGGGATGCCGGCCTTTTTCTTGGTCTTGAGCTCGGCGGCGAGATCGAGCAGTGCGGTTATCTCGTCGGGGGTGAAGTCGAGCAGCTTGAGGAAGTCCTTGCCCTTGAAGTCCATTTTATAACCCTCCTGTCAGGCGCAGGCGGCACGGATTACCTCCGCCGCCTTTTTTACAAGCTCCATGGGGATGTTCAGGGCGGGCAGCAGCCTCACCCTGCCGTGGGCGGTGAGCACGAGGACGCCGTTCGCCATGCACGCGGCGACGACCTCTGCCGCGGGCTTTTCGGTCTGCAGGCCTATCATGAGGCCCGTGCCGGTGACGGCCTTGATGCCGGGAGCACCGGTGAAAGCCTCAAAGAGATACGCGCTCTTGGCCTTGACGTCGGCGAGCAGCTTGTCGTCGATCCTGTCGAGTATCGTGAGGGCTCCGGCGCAGACGGCGGGGCTGCCGCCGAAGGTGGAGCCGTGGGTGCCGGGGGTGAGGACGTTCTCGGTCTTTTCGCCGAAGAGGCAGGCACCGATGGGCAGTCCGCCGCCCAGGCCCTTGGCCGTGGACATGATGTCGGGCTTGAAGCCGTACTGCATCCAGGCGTAGAGACTGCCCGTGCGGCCGTTGCCGGTCTGCACCTCGTCGCAGACGAGGAGGATGTCCTTTGCCTTGGCTATCTCCACCATGCAGTCGACAAAGCTCTGCTCCAGCGGCATGACGCCGCCCTCGCCCTGCACGAGCTCGAACATGATGGCGGCGATGTCGTCGTGCTCCGATACGAGCTTGCGCAGCGCCTCGCAGTCGTTGGCGGGCGTGTAAATGAAGCCGGGGACGAGAGGCTGGAAGTCCTTATGCATCTCCTCCTGGCCGGTGGCGGTGAGCGTGGCTATCGTGCGGCCATGGAAGCTGTTTATGAGGGTGACTATCTTGTGGCGCTCTTTTCCGTACTTGTCCGCGGCGTATTTGCGCGCGGCCTTTATGGCGCACTCGTTGGCCTCGGCGCCGGAGTTGCCGAAGAAGACCTTCTTCATTCCGGTCCTCTCGCAGAGCGCCTCCGCCAGCTTGGCGCAGGGCTCGGAGAAGTAGAGGTTGGAGCAGTGCTGCAGCTTGCCGAGCTGCTCCGAAACCGCCGCCGCCCAGACGCCGTCCGCGATGCCGAAGGCGTTCACGGCGATGCCGCTGCCCATGTCGATGTACTCCTTGCCGTCCTCGTCCCGGACAAGGGAGCCCTTGCCCTCCTTGAGGACCACCGGGAAGCGGGCGTAGGTGCCCGCGACGTATTTGCCGTCAAGTTCTTTTACGTTCATTTTTTCTCCCCCACCATCATGGTGCCGCTGCCCTCGTCGGTGAGCATCTCGAGCAGTATGGAGTGCGGGATGCGCCCGTCGAGGATGAACACCTTCTTGACGCCGCAGAGCAGGGCCTCTATGCAGCTCTCGACCTTCGGGATCATGCCGCCCTTGATTATGCCGCGGCGGAAGAGGTCCACCGCGTCGTTGATGTCGGCGAAGGGCACGAGGGACGAAGGATCGTCGGGGTCTTCCATGATGCCGGCGATGTCGGTCATGGAGATGAGGCACTCAGCGCCCATGGCGCCGGAGATGTGTGCGGCCATAGTATCCGCGTTGATGTTGTAGACATTGCCCTCCGAGTCGCAGCCGAGGCTGGACACGACGGGGATGTAGCCCTTTTCGAGCAGGTCATTTATCGGCTCGACGTTCACGTGGGTGATGTCGCCGACGTAGCCGAGGGCGGGACTCTTCGCCTTGGCCTCTATGAGCCTGCCGTCTATGCCGCAGATGCCCATGGCCTTGCCGCCGGTCGTCTCTATGAGGTTGACGAGGCTCTTTCCGACCTTGCCGGCGAGCACCATCTGCACGACGTTTATCGTGTCCTCATCCGTCACACGCAGGCCGTTCACAAACTCGGACTGGACGCCGTAGCGGCCCAGTGCCTCGTTTATCTCGGGCCCTCCGCCGTGCACGAGCACGACCTTGACGCCGACGAGCTGCAGCAGCACTATGTCCTGCATGACCTGCGCCTTGAGCTCCTCATTCTCCATGGCGTGCCCGCCGTACTTGATGACGACGACGCGGTTCCAGTACTTCTGGATGTAGGGCAGGGCCTGTACGAGCACCTGCGCCCTCTGGCTTTTTGAAATGAGTCCGTCCATAGTCTCTCTCCCTCAGGTTCTGTAATCTCCGTTTATTTTGACGTAATCGTAGGTGAGGTCGCAGCCCCAGGCGGTCGCCGAGGCCTCCCTGTCGCCGAGGGTGACGAGGATGTCGATCTCCGACTCCGATAACACCTTTTTGGCCTCCTCCTCGGAGAAGGGGATGCCGGCGCCGTCCTCGCAGACATATACGGTCCCCGCCTTGGAGTGGAAGGCGACGCCGACCTTGTGGATGTCCACCTTGGCGCCGGAGTAGCCCACCGCACAGAGAACACGACCCCAGTTGGCGTCGGCACCGAACATTGCGGCTTTGAGCAGGGAGGAGCAGATGACGCTGCGGGCCACGGTCTTGGCAGCAGCCTCGTCGAGTGCGCCGGTGACCAGACACTCGAGCAGTTTCGTGGCGCCTTCGCCGTCGCCGGCGATGCAGCGGCAGAGGTGGACGGTAACGGTGTTGAGCGCGCGCATGAAGCTCTCGAAGTCCTCGCCCTCGGCGCTTATCTCCGCGTTCCCGGCGAGGCCGTTCGCCATGACGGCGACCATGTCGTTCGTGGAGGTGTCCCCGTCTACGCTTATCATGTTGAAGGTGTTCTGCACGTCGGCGGAGAGGGCCTTTTGCAGCATCTCGGGCGAGATGGCGCAGTCCGTGGTGATGAACACCAGCATGGTGGCCATATTCGGGTGTATCATGCCGCTGCCCTTGGCGATGCCGCCGAGCTTACATGTCTTGCCGCCCGCGGTGAACTCAACGGCGACCTCCTTGAGCCGGGTGTCGGTGGTCATGATGGCCTCGGCGACGTCCTCGCTGTTGTGTCCCAGCGCCTTGCACAGCTCGGGAATGCCGGCTTTGAAGGGCTCTATGCTCATGCGTTGGCCGATGACGCCGGTGGAGGCGACGATGACGTCGTCCGCAGCGATGCCGAGCTCCTTGGCGAGCAGCTCGCAGGTCTCCTCGGCGATCTCGATGCCGTCGGCGTTGCAGGTGTTGGCGTTGCCGCTGTTGCAGATGACCGCGCGGGCTTTGCCGTCGGCGAGGTGCTTTTTCGTGACCTCCAGCGGAGCGCCTTTTACGAGGTTCGTCGTGTAGACTGCGGCGGCGGAGGCGGGGACGGAGCTGAGGATGAGCGCGAGGTCGCGCTTTGTGCGGTTTTTGCGGATGCCGCAGTGTATGCCGGAGCCGGTGAAGCCCTGTGCGGCGCAGACGCCGCCGGGGATGAGCTTTATCTCAGTCATGTCGGAAAACTCCCTTCTCAGAGCACAAGGCCCGTGGTCTCATCCGTGCCGAGCATGAGGTTGATGCACTGCACGGCGGCGCCGGAGGCGCCCTTGCCGAGATTGTCGAAGCGGGAGACCAGCAGCATGCGCTCGGCATTGCCGAACACTGCCACCTCCATCGAGTCCTTCCCCGCGAGGGCGTTGGAATCTATAAAGCCGCCCTCGTCCATGGTCTCCGTGTACTTCACGATGGGGCCGGTGTATTTGGCGGCGTAACACTCCTTCACGTCCCCGATGCCGAAGCCGGGGTTGAGCTGCTCGGCGAAGAGCGGCACCGTGACGACCATGCCGCAGTAGTAGTCCGCGACGATGGGGCAGAAGACGGGCGGGCAGTCGAGCCCGGTGATGCCCTGCATCTCGGGCAGGTGCTTGTGCGTCTGGCCGAGGCCGTAGGGGCGGGCGGAGTCGAACTTGACGTCCCTGTCCGGGGCCTCGTAGTCGGCGATCATGCCCTTGCCGCCGCCGGAGTAGCCGGTCAGGGAGTGGCAGCAGAGCTTGGCGGAGCTGGGCAGCAGCCCGGCCTCTATGAGCGGCTGCACCAGGACGATGAAGCCGCCGGCGTGGCAGCCGGGGGAGGCCACGCGCGCGCCGGAGACTATCGCCTCGCGCCTCGCGGCGGAGAGCTCGGGGAAGCCGTAGGCCCAGCCGGGGGCCACACGGTGCGCCGTGGAGGTGTCCACGACGCGGACTGCGGGGTTTTCTATCATCGCCACAGCCTCGCGGCTTGCGGCGTCGGGCAGGCAGAGCACGGCGAGGTCACAGGAGTTGAGCGCGGCACGCCTCGCCTCCGGGTCCTTTCGGGCCTCACCGGTGAGGGTGATGAGCTCGAGATCGGCCTGGTTTTCAAGCCTGGAGTGTATGCGCAGTCCGGCCGTACCGGCGCTGCCGTCTATGAATACCTTTGTCATGCCGTCACCTGCTTCAAATACTCTATCTGTGCCGCGAGGTTCGCCGGGGAGGCGCCGCCCAGGGAGGTGCGCTTCGCCACGCACGCGGCTAGGGAAATGTCGTCGTAGAGGCTCTCGTCAAATTCGTCGGAGAAGCTCTTGTATTCCTCGAGCGTCATGCTCTCGAGGTCCTTGCCGTGCTCGATGCACCAGGCGACGATCTCGCCCGTGAGCTTGTAGGCCGTGCGGAAGGGGACGCCGCGCTTGGCCAGCCAGTCGGCGAGGTCGGTGGCGTTTATGAAGCCGCCCTTCGCCGCGGCGAGCATGTTCTCCTTTTTCACCGTCATCGTCTCTATCATCGGCGCGAACACGCCGAGGCAGGCGTTCACGGTGTCAAAGGCGTCGAAAACGGCCTCCTTGTCCTCCTGCATGTCCTTGTTGTAGGCGAGGGGCAGGCCTTTGAGCATGGTGAGGAGCGTTATGAGGTCGCCGTAGACCCGGCCGGTCTTGCCGCGCACGAGCTCGGCCATGTCGGAGTTCTTCTTCTGCGGCATGATGGAGGAGCCCGTGGTGTAGGCGTCCGAGAGCTCGACGAAACGGAACTCCCAGCTGGTCCAGAGTATGAGTTCCTCAGCCAGACGGGAGAGGTGCGTCATCACGAGCGCGAGCGCCGAGGCCAGCTCCACGCAGAAGTCGCGGTCGGACACGGCGTCGAGGCTGTTGAGACAGACGCCGTCGAAGCCCAGCTCAGCGGCGGTGAACTCTCGGTCTATGGGGTGGGTCGTCCCCGCTAGGGCGCAGGCGCCGAGGGGGGAGTAGTTCATGCGCCTCACCGCGTCGGAGAGGCGGCCTATGTCGCGCGAGAGCATCATGCCGTAGGCAAGGAGCTGGTGCGCAAAAGTGATGGGCTGAGCACGCTGCAAGTGCGTGTAGCCGGGCATGATGGCGTCGGTGTTCTTTTCCGCCTGGGCACAGAGGGCGGAGATGAGCTTGACCAGACGCTCTATCGTGTCCGCCGCGGCGTCACGGAGGTAGAGCCTCGTGTCCACAGCCACCTGGTCGTTCCGGCTGCGCGCGGTGTGGAGCTTGCGCCCGGTGTCGCCGAGGCGCTCGGTGAGGACGGCCTCTATGAAGCTGTGTATGTCCTCGGCGGCGGGGTCTATGGCGAGCTTGCCCTCCTCGATGTCGGCGAGGATACCGCCCAGACCCTCGATCAGAGCCTTTCCCTCCGCAGCGGAGATTATGCCCTGCTTGGCCAGCATCGCCGCGTGGGCCATGCTGCCCTTTATGTCCTGCCGGTACATCCGGCTGTCAACGGAGATGGACGAGTTGAAGTCGTCCGCCGCCTTGTCCAGCGCACCGTGTGCGCGTCCAGCCCAGAGCTTTTCCATTCCGTTTCCCCCTGTATATCCTCCAAAGAGGCGGGGGATAGCCCCCGCCCCTTAGTGAAAGCCAAACTATATTATCTTACTTCTTAGCGTTCTTGGCGTCAACCTGCGCCTGAACTTTTATCGGCAGGCCGAAGAGGTTTATGAAGCCCTTGGAGTCGGCCTGGTCGTAGACGTGATCCTCACCGAAGGTGGCGATTTCCTCGCTGTAGAGGCTCCAGTCGCTCCAGGCGCCGGCCTTGATGACGTTGCCCTTGTAGAGGCAGAGCTTGACCTTGCCGGTGACGTGCTCCTGGGTCTTGTCGACGAAGGCGGAGAGCGCCTCCCGAAGCGGGGTGTACCACTGGCCGTCGTAGACCAGCTCGCCGAAGGTGATGGCCAGCTCCTGCTTCTTGTGCATGGTCATCTTGTCGAGGCAGAGCGTCTCGAGGTACTCGTGCGCGGCGTAGAGGATGGTGCCGCCCGGGGTCTCGTAGACGCCGCGGCACTTCATGCCGACGAGTCTGTTCTCCACGATGTCGAGCAGGCCGATGCCGTTGGCGCCGCCCAGCTCATTGAGCTTGAGGATGATGTCCTTGGCGCTCATCTTCACGCCGTCGAGCGCCACGGGAACGCCCGCCTCAAAGTCGAGGGTGATGTAGGTCGGCGTGTCGGGAGCGTCGATGGGGGAGACGCCCATCTCGAGGAAGCCCTTCTTCTCATACTGCGGCTCGTTGCCGGCGTCCTCGAGGTCGAGACCCTCGTGGCTGAGGTGCCAGAGGTTCTTGTCCTTGGAGTAGTTGGTCTCGCGGTTTATCTTCAGGGGCACGTTGTGCGCCTCGGCGTAGGCGATCTCCTCTTCCCTGGACTTGATGGACCACTCACGCCAGGGGGCGATGATGGGCATGTCGGGGACGAAGTGCTTGAGCGTCAGCTCGAAACGGACCTGGTCGTTGCCCTTGCCGGTGCAGCCGTGGCAGATGGCGTCGGCGCCCTCGGCGATGGCGATCTCGGCGAGGCGTTTGGCGATGACAGGCCTTGCGAGGGAGGTGCCGAGCATGTAGTCCTCATACTTGGCTCCGGCCTTGACCGCCGGGATGATGAAGTCGTCGACGAACTCGTCGGTCAGGTCCTCGACGTAGAGCTTGCTGGCCCCGGTCTTGATGGCCTTCTCCTCGAGGCCGTCCAGCTCGTCGGCCTGGCCGACGTTGCCGGAGACGGCGATGACCTCGCAGTTGTTGTAGTTCTCCTTCAGCCAGGGGATGATGACCGAGGTATCCAGGCCGCCGGAATAGGCGAGAACGACTTTCTTGATGTCCGATTTATTCATAACAATGCCTCCATATTCATTTGCGTGTCGCTTAATATGCGCTAAGTATATACCCGGATGAATAAATATGCAAGGGCCTTTTTCAGTTTCGGCGTATTTTATTTTTATGCAGAACCTTGGACGCGGTTTTTGTAGGCATTGCACAAAAAATCACACTATCTGGAAGATATAGAACTTGAGATACGAGGTTTCAGGCACGTTCCAGAGGATGGGATGATCGGGAGCCTGCTTGCGGACCTCGACTTCACGGAGGCGGACGTTTGCATCTTTAGCCGCATTTTTCAGCATATATTCAAAATTTTCGCTCTCCATGAAGTGCGAGCAGGAGCAGGTGGCGAGGTAGCCGCCTCGGGGCAGCAGGCGCATGGCGCGGTAGTTTATCTCGCGGTAGCCGCGCTCGGCGGAGTGTATGGTCCGGCGGCTCTTGGTGAAGGCGGGAGGGTCGAGGATGACGAGGTCATACTTCGCCCTCTCCTCGCAGAGCCGGGGCAGCAGCTCAAAGACGTCGGCGGCGAGGAAGTCCATTTTGCCCTCCAGGCCGTTGAGAACGGCGTTTTGCCGCGCCATCTCCACGGCGGACTCGGAGACGTCCACGGCGGTGACGTGCTCCGCCCCGTGCAGCGCGGCGTTGAGGGCGAAGGAGCCCGTGTGTGTGAAGCAGTCGAGCACACGCCGTCCCTTCGCCAGCTTTGCAACGGCGAGGCGGTTGTACTTCTGGTCAAGGAAAAAGCCGGTCTTCTGCCCGTTTTCAAAGTCCACGGCGTAGCGCACGCCGTTTTCGCAGATCTCCGTGGATGTGCTCTCCCCGTGCGGCAGGCCATCGTACCAGCCCTTGTACCGGGGCAGACCCTCGAGGTCACGCAGAGCGGCCTCGTTGCGCTCGTATACTCCGGAGATGTGCTCGCCCATGTCCCCGAGCTGCTCGCAGAGCGCGCGGTAGACGACGTCCTTCACGCTGTCCGTGCCGTAGGAGAGCACCTGGGCGACGAGAATGTCTGAAAATTTATCCACCGTCAACCCCGGCAGCCCGTCGGCCTCGCCGAAGATGAGACGGCAGCAGCCGAGGTCCTCCATGACGGCCCGGCGGTATTCGAGGGCGTAATTCACCCGGCGCTCGAAGAACTCGGGACCGAAGCTCTCGTTGGCGTTGTCCGAGAGGATGCGGACGCCGATCTTGCTGGTCTCGCTGTAAAAGCCCGCACCCAGCCAGGCGCCCTTCTGCGAGAACACATCGGCGATGCAGCCCTGCCTGAGCTCGCCCCGGCGCTCGGTGATCTCCTCGGCGTAGACCCAGGGGTGCCCGGCACGCGCGGCGTTCTCGGCCTTTCTGGTTATAACCACAGAGGGAAGGTTTCTCTCCTGCTTCATACAGTCCTCCCGTATACATATACAATATTGTCACAGCCATGAGAAGCGGGCGGAAATCTCCGCCCGCCGTGGTCTTTATTTGAGTTCGAATATCCGGACGGATTCCGGAGGCACCTTGAGCCTGAGCAGGCCGTCGCTGACCTCTGCGCCTTCGCCCGTGAGCAGACACTCCGCCCTGGTGTGGTGCTGATCACGCAGCCCGGCGAGCTCCGCAGAGGTGAGCCCGGCGTTGTCCAGCCAGAGGTCCAGGACCAGGTCCTTTTCCCAGTCGGTGCGGTTTATGACGGCGAGGAAGGCCCCGTCCGCCGCGCTCTCGCCAAAGACGTCCGCCCCGCCCGAGATGCAGCGCAGTATGCAGATGACGTCCGGATCGGGCGCAAAGAAGGCGGCGGCACCGGTGGAGAGCGCGTCGTGCGCGTTGCGTATCTTGCCGAGGGTGGAGTACCAGTCGGTCAGCGGTCTTGCGCCGGAGGTGAAGGGCGCCCGGTCAAAGGGGTCTAGCATGCCGCCCATGCCGGTCTCGTCGCCGTAATAGACGCAGGGAACGCCCGGCAGAGTGTACTGGATCGCTGCGGCCAGCTTCTGCATCGCAGCACCGCGGGCATCCTGTGCATCGCCGACTATGAAGCCCGCCTGCTGTTCACGGCTCATGCTGCGGGCGTCAAGCCTGGTCGCCAGGGCGGTGCGCACGCGCTCCACGTCGTGCGAGGAGAGCAGGTTCATCAGCGACCAGTACATCGGGGCGGGGTAGTTGAGCCTCTGCCCGAGCAGAAATGCCGCCAGCGCCCGGGCATCCGTGCGGAAGCAGAGGAAGTCTATGACCGCCGTGCGGAAAGGATAGTTCATGACGGAGTCCAGCGACTCGCCCAGGGCGTATTTCCGCCTCGAGCCGTAGCTGTATTTGATGACCGCGTCCTCCCAGACCTCGCCGAGCACCACGGCGTCCGGGTCCTCCGCCTTCGCTGCCTGGCGGATGAGGCAGAGCGCCTCGTCCGGCAGCTCGTCGGCCACGTCCAGCCTCCAGCCGGACGCACCTCGCCGTATCCAGGTGCGCACCACGCTGTCCCGCCCGGTGATGACGAAGTCGCGCCAGTCGGCATTGCCCTCGTCCACCTCGGGCAGGTCGGGGAAGTTCCACCAGCAGCGGTACTCGTTCGGGAAACGCCGGAAATCGTACCAGCCGTAGTAGGGAGATGCGGAGCCGGCGTTGTAAGCTCCGGCGTCCGGGTAGTGAGAGAACTTGTTGAAGTAGATGCTGTCGGCGCCCGTGTGGGAAAAGACGCCGTCGAGCATTATGCGTATGCCCATGCGCTCGGCAGCGGTGCAGAGATTCTCAAAGTCCGCGTTCGTGCCGAGAATGGGGTCGATGTTCAGGTAATCCGCCGTGTCGTAGCGGTGGTTGGAGCAGGCCTCGAACACGGGGTTGAAGTAGATGACGCCGACACCCAGACTCTTGAGGTAGTTGAGGCGGCTCTCGACGCCCTTGAGCGTGCCGCCGTAGAAATCGAGAGGGAAATAAAAGCCGTCTGCGCTGTTGGGCTGCCAGTCCACGGGCTCGTTCCAGCCCTCGTGGTACTTGACGTGGCGGCCCATGGCGCGGTGCTTTTCAATGCCCTCGCGCGCGGTGTCGCTCCAGTCCCGGGCGAAGCGGTCCGGGAAGATCTGATACATTATGCTCCGGCGGAACCAGGCCGGGGTCTCAAAGTTCCTGTCGTAGACCGTGAGACGGAAGCCCTCGCCCCGGGCGCTCATTAGCTGGCCGAAGCGGCCGCCCTCGCCGGCGCAGAGCCAGTATTCCCCGCCGGAGAGGCTGATGCGAAAGACGTACCAGAGCGCTGCGGCCTCCTCGGGCATGGTGACGCGCACATACCAGCGACCGTCGGCAAGGGCCATCTCGTGGCGGCTCTCAAAGCCGTCGCCGTAGAGCACGAGCTCGGCATCCAGCACGGAGGCGAGTCCGTCGGTGAAAGCCAGGGTCACGGCACTGCCGGTGGTGACGGCGCCGATTGGGCAGCGGCAGCTCTCGCGTGCCGCATCGTGAGTTATGTGTGGAGTAAGCTCGGAGATTATCATATATCCGTAAACCTGGCGGGCATGAGGGTGTACATCGCACGCAGAGACCCTGCCCGCCGCTCCTTCGTACAGATTATTGTGCCGCAGCACGCTGCGCAGAGCGTGACGAGGTCCACCTCGCCGTCACGCACCACGGCGCTGTCGCCTATGCGCTGCCAGTCGCCGGGGTAGGCGTCCCAGAGCCGGCCGCAGAGCTTTTCGTTTATGGCGCGGATGAGCCCGGCGTCCCTGGGCTGCAGTGCGGCCACTGCGCCGAGCGGGACACGGGCGTCCCTCACGCCCTCCGGAACCCGGAGCGTGAAGCAGCGCGCGGTTATGTCGCAGGCCGCCTCCCAGGAGGCGCCTCGTTCGTCCAGCAGCAGGCGCATCGTCTCGGGAACTATCAGCGCCTCATAGCCGCCGGAGAGCTCGCGCGGGAGCCGTCCCGGCAGGTCCCGGATGTCCCAGAGGTCAGAAAAGGCCTCCGCCGCAGCCGCAGCCGCGTTGAAATAGGCGCGCGTGAGCGGAGGAGCCGTGCCGCTATTGAGGCTGACGGCCAGCTCCTCGCTCTTTGCAAGTTCGTTGTAGTCCGCCTTCACGTCGCCTGAGCGTGCCGGAACCGGCGCCTCCGCCCGGTAGCCGCCGCACTCACGCAGGGCACAAACCTCGTGCCGGCCCGTGTAGCTTACGGAAAGACCGCTGTTCGTCCATATCTCGTGAGATGTGCCGCCGAAATACACGCTTACCCTTGCGGGTCCCGTCCCGTTTTCACTCATAGGATATCTATGTAAAGCCGCGCGTACTCCTCTGCGGAGCGTTCAAAGCCGAAGTCGGCGGCC
>CAUAHS010000006.1 GCA_958428885.1 uncultured Eubacteriales bacterium | reverse complement strand
CGTTTCTGAGGCCCGTGCCCAGCTCTGTCTGGACTCCGCCCTGGCGGCGCAGAAGGCAGAGCGGAGCCTGGAGGCGCGGGACGTCTGCCTCTACGTCGGCATCCCCTTCTGCCCCACGCGCTGCGCCTATTGCAGCTTTGTCAGCCAGTCGGTGGAAAAGAGCATGAAGCTCATCGAGCCCTTCATGGACGCGCTGATGCTCGACATCGAGGCCACGGCTGCCGAGGTGCGCCGTGCCGGGCTCCGGCCGGTCTCCATATACATGGGCGGCGGCACGCCCACCACGCTCTCGGCCGCTCAGCTCGAGCGGCTCTGCGCCAAGCTGGAGCGCGAATTTGACCTCTCGGCACTTCGGGAGTACACTGTCGAGGCCGGGCGGCCGGACACGATAAGCCTCGACAAGCTGGAGACGCTCCGCTCCCACGGAGTGGGCCGGGTCAGCGTGAACCCGCAGACCATGTCGGACTCCGTCCTCGAGGCCATAGGCCGCCGCCACACGGCGCAGGACATCGTGGACGCTCTCGCCCTCGTGCGAAACTGCGGCGGGCTCGAGGTCAACATGGACCTCATCGCCGGTCTGCCCACGGACACGCCGGCGGGCTTCTCCCGCACGCTGGACGAGGTGCTCGCCCTCGCTCCGGAGAACATAACCGTGCACACGCTCAGTCTCAAGCGAGGCTCCGGCCTCACGCTGGCGGGGAAAGGTCTGCCCGAGGCGGGAGAGGTGCGTGCGATGCTCGACGAGGCGATGAGCCGCCTGCGCGGCAGCGGATACGAGCCCTATTACCTCTACCGCCAGAAGAACATGGCCGGCGGCTTTGAGAACGTCGGCTGGGCCATGCCCGGCACTGAGAACCTCTACAACATCTGCATCATGGAGGAGCTCTGCTCCATCATCGCCATGGGCGCGGGCGGCTCCACCAAGCTGATCTCCGCCGACGGCAGGCAGATAAAGCGCTTCATCGCGCCAAAATACCCCCAGGAATACATAAACGCCGCCCCCGGCTTTGCCGCCGGGAAGGAAAGGATAGGTGAGTTCTATGGCGTTTAGCTTGAAGGAGATAAACTACCGCACCGTGGCCGACCCGAAGGAATTCCTCGCCGACTGCGACGCGAGGTACGCCGAAAAGATCCGCGGTGCGGCGGACATGATAGCGGACAACCTCAAGGCGAGCCCCATCGTCCTGCTCTCCGGCCCCTCCGGAAGCGGCAAGACGACCACGGCGCAGAAGATCGAGGAGGAGCTGACAAAACGCGGGATCAGGACCTACACCATCAGCATGGACAACTACTTCCGCACCGTCGACCCCGCCACCGCACCGCGCACCAAGGAGGGCGACATCGACTTCGAGAGCCCCAAGTGCATGGACATGGACCTCCTCAACGAGCACTTCACCAAGCTCGCGCGCGGTGAGAGGATACTCGTGCCGAAGTACGAGTTCGCCCGCCAGATGCGCGTGCTCGAGCCCTCCAAGTCGCTCAAGCTCAAAAAGGACGAGATCGTCATATTCGAGGGCATCCACGCCCTGAACGACGACATCACCGCCAAGCACCCGGAGGCCTTCAAGCTCTACATCTCCGCGCGCTCCAACGTCGAGTTCGAGGGCAGCGTGGTGTTCAAGGGCACCTGGATGCGCCTCGTGCGCCGCACGGTGCGCGACAAGCTCTTCCGCGCCTACGACCCGGCCAAGACCATAGCCATGTGGGCCAACGTCCGCCGCGGCGAAAAGCTCTACATCAGCCCCTTCAAGAACAAGGCCAACCTCATGCTGGACACCGCGCTCGAGTACGAGCTGCCGGTCATGAACCACATCGCCACGGAGCTTTTCTCCTCCATCCCCGAGGGCATCGAGCGCTATGACGAGCTCCGCAGCGTGCTCCCGGCCATCCAGCTCTTCGGCCACATCGACAACGACCTTGTCGCACCCGACTCGCTGGTCCGCGAGTTCATCGGCGGCGGCATCTACGAGCAGTGAGAGCCGCGGTCATAGGCGCGGGTGCCTCCGGCATGACGGCTGCGCTCACTGCGGCGAGGCTCGGGCATGAGGTGACGCTCTACGAGCGGCAGGCTCGCGTGGGCCGCAAGCTCATGGCTACCGGCAATGGCCGCTGCAACCTCACCAACACAGGGGCCGGACCGTCGAATTATCACGGCGAAACGCCGGATTTTGTGCGTCCCGCGCTCCAGGCCTTCCCCAGCGAGGCGGCGCTTGCCTTCTTCCGCGATCTCGGCCTCCTCGCGCGCGAGGAATGGGGCGGGCGGGTCTATCCGCTCTCGAACTCGGCCAACAGCGTCGTGGACGTGCTGCGCCAGGGGCTGGACGCCGCGGGCGTGGAGCTCGTTGCGGGCGACCGCGTGCGGGAGCTCAGGCGCGTCGGCTCCGGCTACTCCGTGACCACCGAGAGCGGCGACAAGCGGAGTTTTGACGCCGTCGTCGTCGCCTGCGGCGGTCTGGCGGGCGAGAAGCTCGGCGGAGGCCGGGACGGCTATGAGCTTTTGAAGGCTCTCGGCCACACCCGCACGGCTCTGCGCCCTGCGCTGGTGCAGATAACGACGGAGCCCATGTATCCGCGCTCGCTCAAGGGCATCAAGGCCGACTGCGCCCTCAGCGTGTTCTCGCGCGGCGGACTGCTGGCGTCAAGCTGCGGTGAGCTGCTCTTCACTGAGACGGGCGTCTCCGGTCCGGCGGCTTTCGACGTCTCCCGCGCGGTCTCCGAGGCGGGCGACGCGAAAATGGAGCTCGAGATAGACTTTCTGCGGGACTACACTGCAGCGGAGGTGCTCGCTCACCTGCAAAACCGGGCGAAAACAGCCCCGGAGCTCCCGGCGTCGGAGCTGCTCACGGGCAGTGTCCACAACCGGCTGGGCCGGATGCTGATAAAATATGCGGACATCGAAGCTGCCGCCCCGCTCTCGGCGCTCTCGGAGCACGAACTGCGGACCGTGACCTCGGCCTGCAAGCGTTTCAAGCTGCCCGTGCGGGGCACGGAGGGCTTTGCCAACGCCCAGGTCACCGCGGGCGGGATACGCACCTCGGAGTTCGACCCCCGGACCCTCGAGAGCCGCCTCTGCCCCCGCCTCTTCGCCTGCGGCGAGGTGCTGGACATTGACGGCGACTGCGGCGGCTACAACCTCCAGTGGGCCTGGTCCAGCGGAGTTTTGGCGGGACGGCTGGGAAAGTGAGGAACACACATAAAGCAAGAAGGGGGAACCCCCTTGATAGGGTTTCCCCCTTGGACCCCCTTCCTGATCTTCAATAAGCAAAAAGAGAATTTCGCCCGCTGCGGCGGGCGGCCAGAGGCTTTGCCCCTGCACCCCGCCACCTTTGAAAAGGTGGACGAAACTTTCAAACGCGCGCGATGCGCGCTGGAGTTGGAAACATGGTCAAGCTCACTAACCTCAACTTAAGACCCGGAGAGAGTGAGGAGCGGCTCTACACCCTCGCTGCGGAACGGCTCGGCGTCCGTGCGAGGGACATAGAGGAGTTCGTCATCCTCCGCCGGGGTCTTGACGCACGCAGGCGAGGGGCCATACGCTGGGTCTACTCCGTCCGCGTTCGTCTCCGCGGCGAAGCCCCGGAGACCGAGGGCGGATACGAGATACCGCAGCTCTCGCCCTCGGGACCCAGGCCCCTCGTCGCCGGCTTTGGACCCGCGGGTATCTTCGCCGCGCTCGTCCTCGCACGTGCCGGGCTCCGGCCCATAGTTCTCGAGCGCGGACCGTGCATGGGCGAGAGGCAAAAGGCCGTCGAGGCCTTCCGCTCCGGCGGACCCCTCGATCCCGAAGCCAACGTCCAGTTCGGCGAGGGCGGCGCCGGAGCCTTCTCAGACGGCAAGCTTGGCACCGGCACCCACGACGGCCGCATCGCCTGGGTCCTCGCCCGACTCATCGACCACGGAGCCAAGCCTTCCATTGCCTACGACGCCAAGCCCCATCTCGGCACCGACGTGCTCTCCAAAGTCGTCGTCAGCATCCGCGGCGAGATCGAGTCCCTCGGCGGCGAGGTCCGCTTCCGCACCCGCCTCGACGGGCTCGACATCCGTGACGGCGCGCTCCGTGGCGTCACCGTCACTTCCGGCGGCGTCTCCGAGTACATGAGTGCGCAGGAGCTGATACTCGCCACGGGCCACAGTGCGCGGGACACCTTCAAAATGCTGCTCGACGCCGGGCTCCCGCTCGAGCCCAAGGCCTTCTCCATGGGCGCAAGGATAGAGCACCTGCAAGCGGACATTGACCTCGCCCAATACGGAGCCCCGCGCGGAAAGAAACTGCCCGCCGCCGACTATGGTCTGAACGTCCACCTGCCCGACGGCCGGGGTATCTACACCTTCTGCATGTGCCCCGGCGGCGAGGTCATCTCCGCCGCGAGCGAGCCCGGCGGCGTCGTCACCAACGGCATGAGCTACTCCGGCCGGGCCGGTAAGAACGCCAACTCCGCCCTGCTCGTCTCCGTCTCTCCGGGGGACTTCCCCTACGCCGGACCTCTCGGCGGTGCAATGTGGCAGAGGGAGATAGAGCACAGAGCTTCTGAGTACGCGGGCGGGCGGTATCTGGCCCCGGCACAGCTGGTCGGGGACTTCCTCGCCGGAAAAGCGTCCGCCGGGCCGGGGCTTGTGGAGCCGAGCTGCCGCCCGGGCGTGTTCTGGGGCGACCTGCGCTGCGTGCTCCCGGAGGTCGTGAGCGCCTCCATGGCCGAGGCCCTGCCGCTGTTGGGGCGGAAGCTCCACGGTTTCGACGCACCCGACGCGGTGCTGACCGGGCCGGAGACGCGCTCCTCCTCCCCCGTGCGCATACCGCGGGACAGTACGCTCTGCTCCGCCGTGCGCGGGCTCTACCCCTGCGGCGAGGGCGCAGGCTGGGCCGGAGGCATCACCAGCGCCGCCGTGGACGGCATGAAATGCGCCGAGGCGGTCATCGCGGCGCTGAGGGCCGGAATATGAAGCGGCTCTGGCTCATAGGCGGACCCATGGGCGTCGGCAAGAGCACGGCGGGAAGGCTGCTTCAGGCGCGGCTCCCCCGCTGCGTCTATCTGGACGGCGACTGGTGCTGGGACGCCCGCCCCTTTGTCGTGACGGAGGAGACAAAGGCCATGGTCCTGCGGAACATACGCTTTCTGCTCTCGGGCTTTCTCCGCTGCTCCGAGTATGAAAATGTCGTTTTTACATGGGTGATGCATGAGCAGAGCATAATAGACGCACTGACGGAGGGGCTTCCGGACTGCGAGCTCTGCGCCGTATCCCTGATCTGCCCGGCCGGAGAGCTGGAACGGAGGCTCTCGCCGGACATCGCCGCCGGGCTCCGGGAGCCTGACGTCACGGAGCGCTCCCTTGCCTATCTGCCGCTTTATGAAGCGCTCGGCACCAAGAAACTGGACACAGGCGCCCTCAGCCCCGCGGAGACAGCGGAGCGCATTGAGGGCCTATTCAATTCCGAATGGAGGAATTTACAGTGAAAATAGCAGTTATCACCGGCGCCAGCTCGGGTATGGGGCTGGAATTTGCAAAGGCCATCGACGCGGAGGAGACGCTCGACGAGATATGGCTCATCGCCCGCCGCCGCGAGAGGCTGGAGGACCTCGCCAAGGAACTGCGCACCCCCGCGCGCATCCTGCCCATGGACCTAGGCGACGCGTCGAGCTTTGACGAGTACAAAAAGCTGCTCGAGCAGGAAAAGCCCCTCGTCTCGACGCTCTGCAACGTCGCGGGCTTCGGGCGCTTTGCCCTCTTCACGGAGACGCCGCTTGAGGTCAATCTGAATATGATAGATATAAACGACAAGGCCCTCGTCGCCATGACGCAGCTCACGCTGCCGTACATGAAGCGCGGTTCCCGCGTCATCAACCTCGACTCGCTCTCGGCCTTTCAGCCTGTGCCCTATCAGTGCATCTACGGCTCGACCAAGGCCTTTGTGCTCAGCTTCTCCCGCGCGCTGAACGTCGAGCTCGAACCGCGCGGCATCCGGGTCATGGCCGTCTCCCCCGGCTGGGTCAAGACGGAGTTTTTCGAGCACGCCGTCTCCGACAACGGCGCCGTCAACTACTACGACATCCTCTGGGAGCCCGCCGACGTCGTCAAGCAGGCGCTCAAGGACTACAAGAAGGGCAAGGACCTCTCCATCCTGGGCCACAGCGTGCGCCGTCAGGTGCTGCTCGTCAAGCTGCTGCCGCACAGGCTCATAATGAAGATCTGGATGAAGCAGCAGGGCCATGCCAACCGCCCTCCCGAGGATTGACATGAGTTTAATTATTGACAAACCGCCGGAGTGATAATAAAGTAATGTATTGTAGTGCACGCCTGTTCCGGCGGACGCGGAAAGTGAGGAATCAGCAATGAATGTACTTTTTGAGAGGTTCACCCTGCCCGAGCAGCTCAGCCGGGTGATCTACAACAGCCCGAGCGTCATAATCCCCACCAGCAAAGAAGTCCTCTTCGAGCTGATCTTCGGCAATGAGCATACCGACAAGATCGAGGTGCTGTACGACGTAAACGGCAAGCCCGTCAAGGAGGCCGAGGTCGTCCGCTGCAAGAACGGCGCCGCGGTCAACTATCCGGAGGACTACATGCGCCGCCGCGACCCCGATTGTATGCGTATCGCCGACGACCAGCCCACGGATAAGCCGAGATTCGAGGAAGTCTACGGCTACAAGTTTGAGGAGCTCCGCCACGAGACTCTCAAGTGGCTGACGAAGCAGGAGCTGATCCTCGTGCCCTTCAAGGCCGGCGGCTATGACTACGGCTATGAGGCCGTGCTGGTCTGCCCGAGGAACGCGGCGTTCTTCGGCTTTGCGATGGCCCAGCTGCAGGCCTTTGTGGACATACGCACGGTGGACCACTTCAAGCCCCGCGCGGTGGTCTACGTTGCACCCCCCTTCAGGCACACGCACTTCAAGGGCAAGCAGATAGTCGTCCACAACCGCATGCCCGACCTCCACGAGGTCTTTTCCTACAACCTCTACCCCGGCCCCTCCGCCAAGAAGGGCATATACAGCGTGCTGCTCGACATCGGCGAGCAGGAGGGCTGGGTCACGGCGCACGCCTCTTCCGCGAGGATAATCACGCCGTACGAAAACGAGATGGTCATGATGCACGAGGGCGCCTCCGGCGGCGGCAAGAGCGAGCTGCTGCAGGACGTCATGCGCTGCGCCGACGGACGTGTGCTGCTCGGCGTGGACCTGGTGACGGGCGAAGAGCGCTACATCAGCATGAGCGACACCTGCACCATAGCCCCCGTGACCGACGACATGGCCATGTGCCCGCCCAGCATCCAGAAAAACGGCGGCAAGCTCAGCCTGGTCGACGGCGAGGACGGCTGGTTCGTCCGCGTCGACGGCATCACCTCCTACGGCAGCGACCCGATGTACGAGCGCATCGCCATCCACTCCAAGGAGCCGCTGATGTTCTTCAACCTTGAGGCGGTGCCCCGCGCCACTTGCCTGCCCTGGGAGCATGTGCTCGACTCCGACGGCAAGCCCTGCCCGAACCCGCGCATAATCGTCCCGCGGCGAATGATCGAGAACATAGTCACCACGCCCGTGGACGTGGACGTGCGCTCCTTCGGCGTGCGCATGCCTCCCGCGACGGCCAAGAAACCTACCTACGGCATCATGGGCCTCATGCACATAATCCCGCCCGCCCTGGCCTGGCTGTGGCGTCTGGTCGCCCCGCGCGGCTTTAAGAACCCCAGCATCAGCGGCGGCAGCCCGCTCGCCAGCGAGGGTGTCGGCTCCTACTGGCCCTTCGCCACCGGCAAGCGCGTCGTGCAGGCGAACCTCCTGCTCGAGCAGATCATCCGCTGCACCGCCACGCACTATGTCCTCATCCCGAACCAGCACATCGGCAGCTTCAAGGTCGGCTTTGCGGCTGAGTGGATCGCTAGGGAATACCTCGCCCGCCGCGGCGGCGTCAACATGAAGATGGATAGGCTCTCTCCGGCCCGCTGCCCGCTCTTCGGCTATGCCCTCAACGAGATGAAGGTCGACGGTCAGCGCATCTCCAGCCGCTTCCTCCGCCCCGAGCTCCAGGAGTCCCTGGGCGAGGAGGGCTACGACAAGGGCGCCGAGATCCTCTACAAGTTCTTCGACAAGGAGCTCGCCGTCTACGACTGCGACGAGCTGCACCCCGTCGGCAAGCAGATCCTCGAGTGCTTCAAGAACCGCGGCACCGTTGAGGACTACTGCGCCATTCTTCCCCTCGGCCTGAGCGAATAAAGCTTTGTCCAAAAGTCCGGGCGGGACCCCCTTTTTCGGGAGTCCCGCCCTTATTTTGCCCGGATTCAGCAATATATCCTATTGCTTTTCGTTCCCTAATGATGTAAAGTATCAAAAAGGAGGTCGCCATATGTATGAGCTTATCCGTGCCGGAGAGCGCAGTTATTATATAGACTGCCCGGCCAAGATCGGACTTTTCGAGGTCGAGGGCGGGGTCTGCCTGGTGGACAGCGGCAACGACAAGGACGCCGGGCGCAAGGTGCGCCAGATCCTCGACAAGAACGGCTGGAAGCTGCTCGCCATCCTGGTGACGCACTCCAACGCCGACCACATAGGCGGCTGCCAGTACCTGCAAAAGCAGACCGGCTGCCGGGTGTTCGCCCCGGGCATAGAGGCGGCGTTCACGCGCTCGCCCGTGCTGGAGCCGGCCTTTCTCTACGGCGGCTTTCCGCCCAAGCCGCTGCGCCACAAGTTCCTTATGGCCCAGCCCTCCCCGGCGGAGGACGTCTCCGCCCCCGGTTTCCCTGCCGGGGTCGACATTCTGCCGTTGCCGGGCCACTTTTTCGACATGGTTGGCTACCGCACGGCGGACGGCACGGCCTACATTGCCGACTGCCTCTCGAGCGCCGCAACGCTGGAGAAATACGGCGTGCCCTTCATCTACGACGTCGCCGCCTACCTCGACACGCTGCGCAAGCTGCCGGAGCTGGAGGCCAAGCTCTACGTCCCGGCCCACGCCGAGGCGGTGGAGGACATCGCCCCGCTCGCTGAGCTGAACCTCCGCCATGTCGAAGCCCTGTGTGAGAGCGTGCTCGAGCTCTGCGCCGAGCCGCTGGTCTTTGACGAGCTCCTCAAGCGTGTCTTCGACCGCTGGGCGCTCCAGCTCACGATGGAGCAGTACGTCCTCGTGGGCAGCACGGTGAAGTCCATCCTCTCCTGGCACCTCGACGCCGGGCGTGCCGAGGCGCTCATTGAGGAGAACCGCCTGCTCTGGCGCAGAACGTGACATAGTCACAGACGCAGCCCCTCCCCTGTGTTAGTATAAGGCCAAGAAAAAAACACAGGAGGAATTAAAGATGTCAGCCGTAAAGATAACCTCTTCCAATTATGCAAGTGTGGTAAGGGCCAGCGAGAAGCCGGTGCTGCTGGACTTCTGGGCCAGCTGGTGCGGCCCCTGCCGTATGGTCTCCCCCGTGGTGGACGAGATCGCCGGCGAGCGCCCGGACATTCTGGTCGGCAAGGTGAACGTGGACGAAGAGCCCGCCCTCGCCTCGGCCTTTAACATAACCAGTATCCCGACACTCGTGGTCCTGCGCGGCGGCGAAGTGGTCAACCGCGTCACCGGCGCCAGGCCCAAGAGCAGCATTCTCTCCCTCCTTCCCTGATCCCGATCATCCACCGCGAACCTTCCCGATCGATCCCGACCTCACTATCCGCAAAAGACGGAAAGACCCCGGAGCGAGAGCTCCGGGGTCTTTCTTTGTCATTCATACAGCGCCACGAATTCCTCTAGGCAGAGGCCGTTTTCCATGATGTACGCCGCCGCCTCCTTGCCGACGTAGCGGAAGTGCCAGGGCTCGTACATGATGCCGGTCACGTCCTCCTTGTCCTTCGGATAGCGGACGATGAAGCCGTACTCGGCGCAGTTGGCGCTCATCCACTGGAAGAGCTCCGTGTTCTCAAGGCTCTCGTCCTTGAACTCGTAGTACTTGTCGGTTATGTCCGCGGCGAGGCCGAGCTGGTGCTCGCTCGTGCCCGGGGGAGCGACTATGGTCTTGGCCACCTCCTCGCCGTACTGAGAGACCTTGCGGTTGTAGAGGTAGGTCTGCGTGGCGTAGTCGCGGTAGGTGGAGGAGAGGTATACCGAAAGCCCCTGCTCGCGCGCGGCGGCTATGAACTCCGCCAGTGCGTCTGCCGCGCGGCTGTCGAAATACTGGCCGTTCTCCATCTCGGTCAGCTCCGGGGCGTAGTCGCCGATGTTGTTGTCGAGGTTTGCGATGCGGAACTCCCAGCTCGTGATGTCCACGTCCGGTATCGAGGGCGTCGGCTCCGGCGTGGGAGTGGGGGTGGGCGTCGGCGTGGGCTCAGGGGTCGGCGTGGGAGTGGGTTCCGCGCTCTCGGCGGGCTGAGTCTCCACGGTCTCGGTCTCGCCTGCGGGGTCCTCCGGCGCCGGGGATGCCTCCAGCCGCTTATATATGCAGAACACGAGCACCGCCAGCAAAATCACGCCGACGATGACCCGTATAACTCTGTTTATCCTCATTTTTCATCACCAATTCGGATATTACCACTTTTGCCCGCCCTGGTCAACGGCCTGTTGCGGCCAGCTTCGGGCTGTGCTATACTTGTACAAAAGATTTTTCGGGAGGCGGACTTTTATGAAACTTACATGGTACGGGCACTCCTGCTTCATGCTCGAATCCCGCGCCGGCACGGTCGTTTTCGACCCATATGCCGACGGCTTTCCCCGCGGTCTGAAGCTGCCGCAGCTCACGGCGGACCTGGTACTTTGCAGCCACAGCCACGGCGACCACAACGCCGAGGACAAGGTCACCATCACCGGCCAGCAGACGGACTACACCGTCGAGACGCTCTGCTGCTTCCACGACGACGTGCAGGGCAAGAAGCGCGGGGAGAACCTCATCCGCATAGTCTCCGGCGGCGGCGCCCGCGTGGCGCACCTCGGCGACGTGGGCCACATGCTGCCCCCGGGCCAGATAAAGGCCATCGGACATGTGGACGCCCTGCTCATCCCCGTCGGCGGCTTCTACACCATCGACGCCAAAACCGCGCGCGAGCTGGCCGACGCCATAGACGCCCAGCTCGTCATCCCCATGCACTACCGCGGCGAGGATTTCGGCTTTGACGAGATCGACACGGTGGAGCACTTCGTCAAGCTCTCCAAGAACGTGGAGTTTGCCGAGGGCAACAGCATAGAGCTCCCGGGCTTCGGCGAGCCGCGCACGGTGGTGCTCAAGCTCAGATGAAGTTCCGCAGCATAGAGAAAAAGGGCAGCGGTGAATACCTCAACCGCTACGACATCCACTACGAGACCCCCTCAGGCGGGGAGAAGGTCTACGAGATGTTCTCCCGCGACGGCGGCATTGACACTGAGGAGAAGCTCTGCCACCCGCGCACAGACGCGGTCATGATAATAATGACGGACGAGCAAAAAGAGCACCTGCTGCTCATCCGCGAGTTCCGCCTCGAGCTGGGCCGGGAGATCTACGGCCTGCCCGCGGGGCTCATCGACCCGGGCGAGACCCCGGAGAGCGCCGCCCGGCGCGAGCTCAAGGAGGAGACGGGGCTGGACCTGCTGGAGATCCGCCACGTCATGCCCCCGGCCTACAGCGCCGTGGGCCTCTCCAACGAGCAGTGCATCTGCGTCTTCGGCATCGCGGGCGGCAAGATCAGCCCCTGCAAGGAGACGGGCGAGGAGATCACCGCCCGCTGGTACTCGCGCGACGAGCTGCGCGAGATGGTCCAGCGCGAGACCTTCGGCTCCTGGGCCCAGGCCTACACCTACATGTGGACGATAGGGTTTTGAAAACGCAAGGCAGCGCTCCGTATGGGGCGCTGTCTTTTTTTGCATATTAAGAGAGTTTCGCGCTCTGCGGAGCGCGACCAGAGGCTTTGCCTCTGGACTCCACCCGCTTTTTTGTAAAAAAGCGGGGCAAAAAACTTTTACACTCAGGGCGGCGTTTCGGCGCCGCTTTCGTGTTATAATCGGGGCGGGTGATTACGATGAGGCTGTTCATTGCGATAAACTTTGGCGACCGGGCGCTCGACGGCTTTGAGACCGCGCGGGAGCGCCTGAGGGCTCAGGCAGGGCGGGCCAACTACTCAAGGCGTGCAAACCTCCACCTCACGCTCGCCTTCCTCGGCGAACTGCCTGGCTCGCGCCTGCCGGACATTGAGGCCGCCATGCTCGCCGCAGCGGCGGATGCCGGGGCCTTTACGCTCACCTTCGACCACGCCGGGCGCTTTCGCCGCGAGGGCGGGGACATCTGGTGGCTCGGCGCCGCCGACTGTCCGGCGCTCACGGCGCTGCAAAGCCGCCTTGCCTCGGAGCTCAAGGCGCGGGGTTTCGCGCTCGAGGACCGGCGCTTTTCTCCCCATCTCACGCTTGCCAGACGGGTATTCGGTTCGGCCGATCCGCATTCTCTCCTCGCCGCCCCCATACCCTGCCGTGTCTCCGGCATGAGCCTCATGCTCTCCGAGCGGCCGGAGGGCATTCTCACCTATACGGAGCTCTTTTACGCCGCCTTTGCGCGTTGACGAGGCGTGATTTGGCGTGTTATCATAGGCAGTACAGATGATCATAGAAAGGCGGTGCCGTCATGCTCGTTCACGACCTCACACACACGATAACCCAGGACATCCTTGTCTGGCCCGGCACGGAGCAGCCGAAGCTCTCCGAGGGCAGCACGTTCGAGCGGGACGGTTTCCGCGAGACAAGGCTCGAGATCTTCTCCCACGTCGGCACGCACATGGACGCCCCGGCTCACATGCGCCCCGACCGGCCGCAGCTTGACGAACTGCCTGCCTCCACCTTCTGCGGCACGGCCTTTGTTCTCGACGCGCGCGGCTGCGCCCCCGGCGGCGAGATACCCGCCGAGTCCGTTGAAGCGGCCGCAGGAGCTGATTTTCTGCTTGTCTGCACGGGTTGGGACCGCTTCTGGAACACGCCGGAGTATTTCGGAGCCTTCCCAGTGCTCTCCGAGGCAGCTGTGCGCCGTGCCGTGGAGCTCGGCGTCAAGGGCATCGGCCTCGACACGATGGGTATAGACCCCATGGACGCCGAGGGTTTTCCGAGGCACCACATAATGTTTGAAAACAGCCTGGTTATCGTCGAAAACCTCTGCAATCTCACGGAAATTGCGGGCAGACGCGTGTTTTTTGCGGCGCTGCCCCTGAAATACAAAGACGCCGACGGCGCACCAGTGCGTGCCGTCGGCATCGAGGACTGACGCCCGCTCAGCCGAGCGCGACGTCCAGTATCATCATTATCACAAAGCCCAGCGCCGCACCTATCGTGCCGACGTTGGAGTGTTCGCCCGCCTGGGCCTCGGGGATCAGCTCCTCCACGACGACGTAGATCATCGCCCCGGCGGCGAAGGAGAGTATGTACGGCAGCGCGGGCGTCACCAGGCCGGTCAGGAGTATCGTGAGCAGCGCGCCTATGGGCTCCACCACGCCCGAGAGCACGCCCATGCCGAAGGCCCTGCCCCGGCTCACGCCCTGACCGACGAGCGGCATGGAGATGACCGCGCCCTCCGGCACGTTCTGCAGCGCTATGCCGGCCGCCAGCGCAAAAGCCGCAGCGGCGGAGACGACCGTCTCGCCCGAGAGCGCGCCGGCGAACACCACGCCGACGGCCATGCCCTCCGGCAGGTTGTGCAGCGTCACGGCCAGCACCAGCATCGTGCTCTTGCCGAGGGAGCAGCTCCTGCCCTCCGGGCAGTCGGAGCCGAGGTGCAGGTGCGGTATCACGCTGTCGAGGATGAGCAGAAAGATTATGCCCGCCATAAAGCCCGCGGCGGCCGGTACCCAGGGCGTCACGCCCTGCCCCTCCGCTATCTCTATGGCCGGGATTATAAGCGACCAGACCGATGCCGCTATCATAACGCCCGACGCGAAACCGAGCAGCAGCTTCTGGACCCATGGGCTCGCCTCCCGCTTGAGGAAAAACACGAAACAGGCCCCGAGCGTCGTGCCCAGGAAGGGTATCAAAATACCTATCGCGGTTTTGAGAGTGTCGTTCACGCACACCGCCTCCCTTCTGCCCGGATTATATCATATAAAATTTTCTTTTCAATCAACTTTTCGCCAGCCCGCCGCGTCATTATATACAGAGACAGACAGACAGGGGATGAGCCAGGACATGAGCAGAAAGAGCAGCCGGCGCGGAAGCCGGGAAGCGCGCTTCGGGCGCGGATTAAAGACGGCGCTGGCCGTTTTCGCGGTCATTGTCTGCATGTTCATAGGAGGCTCGACCCTGTTCACCGGCCACAGCTCGCACGCCTCGGCGGACGACCGTCCGGCGCAGGAGAGTCCCGCCAGCCCGAACGAGAGCACGCCTCCGGAGAGCGCCCCGCCTGAAAGCGCCGCGCCCGAAAACACCCCGACCGACGGAAGCTCCGGCGAGGGAATCTCGTCCGGAGATGACGGCAGCAAGGAGGACGCCAAGCCCTCCCCCACGCCCAATGACTGCGATATGCTCGTACCCGAGAGTGAGGCCGTGGACGACAGCTATTTTGACGACGCCGTGTTCATCGGCAATTCCCGCACCGAGGGTCTGAAGATGTACTCCGGCCTTTCAAACGCCACCTTCATAACCGAGGTCGGCCTCACGGTGGACAGCATCTTCACGGACTACTGCAACATCTCAGGCGGCGGGAAGGCCCGGGCCTTCGATCAGCTAGCATCCATGAAGTTTGGCAAGGTCTACATCATGCTCGGCATGAATGAGCTCGGCTGGGTCTATGAAAGCGTGTTCAAAGAGGACTACGGCAAGATAATCGACAAGATACGCGAGATAAACCCGGACGCCACGATATACATCCAGTCCATCATGCCCGTCAGTAAGTGGAAGGACTCCACCGACGACGTATACACCATCGCCAACGTCGAGCGCCTGAACGCCCAGCTGCGCGACCTCGCCGACGAGAAAGAGGTCTGGTACGTGGATGTGGCCGCGGGCGTCATGGACGAGGACGGCTACCTTCCCTATGAGGCGACGGGCGACGGCGTGCACCTCACCCCGGAGTACTGCGTCAAGTGGATGGATTATCTGAGAACGCACACCGCACAATAGACAATAGATAGAGATAGAAAGAGGACGATAACATGATAAAGAGAATAGCCGCCGCACTGCTGGCGCTCTGCCTTGTGCTCCCTCTCGCGGCCTGCGGGCAGGGAGGCGAGCTGGAGCTGAACATCGACGAGCTCGGAGAGGAGCTCTACGCCGCCGGGACCTTCGGCGAGACGCTCTATCCGCTGGACGAATCCGTGGCCCAGGGGCTCTACGGCACAGATGCGGACACCCGCTGCTGGGTTCGCGCCGGCACGGGCGCGACCGCCGAGGAGCTGGCCGTCTTTGAGACGAAGGACGCCGACGCCGCTGCCGCGCTGATGAAGAAGCTCGAGACCCGCAACGCGGACCGCATAGAGAACTACTCGAGCTACATCCCCGCCGAGGTGCCGAAGCTGGAGAACGCGGTCATCCTCTCCGGCGGGCGCTATGTGGTGCTCTGCGTGGCGAAGGACGCCTCCGCCGTGCGCGAAGCCGCCGAAAAGGCCCTCGGCTGATATGAGCGGCGAGGAATTCGCCAACTTTGTCCGTCGGAACGAGGAGAGCTTTTACCGCATCGCGTACAGCTATGTGCGCAGCCGCGAGGACGCGCTGGACATCGTGCAGGACTCCGTTGAAAAGGGCCTGCGCAAGCTGCCCACTCTGCGCGACCCGGAGCGGATAAAGCCCTGGTTCTGCCGCATACTGGTGAACGAGAGCATAGACCGCCTCCGCCGCCGCCGGGACACGGAGCCAGCCGACGAGAGCCTGCCCGGGCCTGACGACGCGGGAGGCCGCACGGAGGCGCTTGCGCTGTACGACGCTGTGGCGGCGCTGCCGCCGAAGCTCAAGACCGTCATAGTGCTGCGGTTTTTCGAGGACATGAAGCTCGCGGAAGTGGCTCAGGCCGCCGGGTGTACGCTCAGCACGGCGAAATCCCGGCTCTACAAGGCCCTGTCGCTGCTGCGAGTCGAGCTTGACGACGGGGAGGTGTGAGCGGTGAAGAAAGAACTTCGAGACATATACATGCAGACGGAAATCCCCGAGGAACTGCCCGGACTTGTGGAGGGCGCCATCAGACGAGGCGCTCGGCGTGCCGAGCGCCGGCGGAATGCGATCAGGATCGCATCGCCCATACTTGCGGCCTGCGCCGTCTTTGTGCTCATGCTCAACACCGTGCCGACCTTTGCCGGGGCCCTGTACGAGGTGCCCGTGCTCGGCGATGTCTGCCGGGTGCTGACCGTCCGCCGCGATCACTATGAGGACGACAAGAAGAACGTGGACATCGAGGTCCCGGCCATAGATGTGGAGCTCGGCGGCGCCGACTGGGCCGACAGCGTGAATCAGCTCATCCAGGCCACGGTGAATGCCGAGGTGGCTCAGTCCGAGGCCCGCGCCGAGGAGTATTACGACGCCTTCATAGCCACCGGCGGCACGCCGGAGGAGTACCATCCCATAGGCATAGATGTCGACTACGAGGTCTATTACGCCTCGGACGAGGTTATCTCCTTCGCCGTCATAAAGACCGAGACGCTCGCCTCGGCCTATGAGACCTTCCACTATTATAATTATTACCTCAAGACCGGCGAGGAGCTGACCATAGAGGACGCCGCCGGGCCGGACTGGCGCGAACGGGCCATGTCGGCGCTCGTGGAGCTGGTCACGAACCCCGGCGAGGGCGAGACCTACTGGGCGCTGGAAGACATAGACCTCGACGCCGTGCTGGACGAGGCGCAGTTCAAGCTCGACCCCACCGGCGCGCCCGTGCTGGTGTTCCAGAAATACTCCCTCGGCCCCGGCGTAATGGGCCGCCCGGAGCTCACGCTAAAATGAAAAACAGCCGCCCTCGGGCGGCTGTTTTCTTTATTCAGGCATGCCGAGCAATTTGCGGTAATCCTCCGCCGCGCTCACGCGGCCGGCGGCGGAGAAGGACATCGTCTCGGGCGCGAGGCAGCGGCGGGCGAGGGCGAGCACGTCCTCGCGCGTGACGGCGTCGTAGCGCTCTATGAGCTCGTCCGGGCTGAGCGCGCCGCCGAGGAAGAGCTCGCCGTAGCCCAGGCGGTTCATCCGCGAGCCCGTGGACTCGAGGCTCATGAGTATGGAGGCCTTCACCTGCTCCCGGGCCCGGGAGAGCTCGTCCTCGGTGACTCCCTCGTCGAGAAGGCGGTGCAGCTCGTCCATTATGACGCCGAGAGCGCGCGCCTCGGTGTCACGGTTCGTCGCCGCGGCTACGGCGAAGAGGCCCGTGTCCTCAAAGCCCGCCGTGAAGGAATAGACCGAGTAGCAGAGCCCGTACTTCTCGCGCACGGTCTGGAAGAGGCGGGAGGAGGCGTTGCCGCCGAGTATGCCCGAGAGCAGCTGCATGGCAAAACGCTCTCCGCTCGCCGTCTCGAGGCCTGGGAAGCCGAGCACCAGCTGGTTTTGCTCCGTCGCCTTGCGCTTGACCGTGAGGCAGGGGCGGTAGGCCGAGCGCTCCGGCTTCTTCGGCTTCGTGGCCGGCATGGCGGAAAAGCGCCTGGCAAGCTCCTCCACGTCCGAGTCCGAAAAGCTGCCGGAGAGCGCCGCCACGACCCGCGGTGCGGCGTAGTGCCTCGACATGAACGCACGCAGGCTCTCGCCCGTCTGACGCGCCAGACTGGAACTCCGGCCGAGCACGGGCCTGCCCAGAGCGCCGGGGAAGCAGCCGCCGATGAGCCGCTCCGCCGCCACGTCCTCGGGCGTG
>CAUAHS010000005.1 GCA_958428885.1 uncultured Eubacteriales bacterium | reverse complement strand
ACCGAAGTGGTCCGTCGTGTTCAGCCAGTTCGGCGTGTAATCCGGCTCGGAGGGCTCCGTGGGCGTCACCGGCGGGATATACGGATGGTCCGGATCGTCGGGTGCACTCCATGCCAGCACGAAGGGCGAAAACCCGGTGGCATCTACTTCAAAACACAGATATTCACCATCCTCGCTGAGCGTGAGCTCGACTTCTGTGACGGTGCATCCAGCGACATTTGCCGCGATCTCGTGCGTGCCCATTTCGCGGTGCAGGCCATTGAAGTGCAGCAGCGTGAACTCTGCGTTCTCAGGCGCATTTTCCGGCCTCGGCCAGTAGACGGTGACGGTTTTGTTAGCCGAAACCCAGGCGTTGCCGTTTTCAGTGTCCACGAGGTCGAGGTACTTGTACTCGAACTCCCATTCGCCCTCACCGAGCGTTTTGACTGCCCTGTCTCGGAGCAGCCCTTTGTTGGTGTCGTTTTCGTCAGTCTCGATGATGTCGTCAAATAGCAGGGCGATGCCACTGGTATCAGCAATTTCCACCGGTGTGTCATTTATGTAGTAAGTGGTATCATCAGAAGCCTTAAGCTGCGGTGCGCCCGCTTCGATCTCCATTTCACTCACGCCTGCATAAAGGGCGTTGTCGGTGGTGGCTCTGACAGTTAGCTCGGCGGCTTCAACAGCTATTTGATAAGTGTTTTCTTCATAAGAGAATCTGACCTTGGCTTCGTCAATTCCCTCTCCGTAGACCTTCATATGGAGGGTCTGGTTCAGGTACTTATCAAAGTCGAAATTGTCGGTTTCAACCACCGTGCCGTCCTCGGTAGTGAACTGCATCTTAACGTGCATGGGTGGAGTGGCATCATCAGCCGGCACGATGCGATATACATTGTGCTCGCCCTTGCCGTATGCCTCAAGTTTCCACAGGTATTTGGTATCGCCGTTTTCATACACCAGCCTCAGCGTGCCGATGTCCTCAATTTCGTCCGGTACTGAGACAACAAAGCCCGGTTCCGGGAAGCCGCTGCCGTTACCTATGAGCTCTCCAAACTCATCGACCGCACCGGCATAGCCCATGCCGCCGGTGTAGATGGTGATGTCCGCCGGGGTGATGGTGATGAAGGACGCCCAGCGCAGGTTGTCCTTGGTGAGCATTTCGTAATTCTCATCATCCAGGGTATCATAGAGCGGATAGACGATCTGTTTTGCGTCGTTATCGTCGAGATAATATGCGTACTGGCTCTCGTTCGCCGCGTTCTGCACCTTGATGACGCCCTTGCCGTCGCTGGCGGTGACTGCGAAGGAGCGGTAGTTGTCGGGCAGCGTGAGCGTGCTGTCGATTTTGCCGTCCTTGAGCAGATAGATGGTGCTGGGCTCGTCGTCATCGTCCACCGGCGGGTTCGCATCCGTCGCAAAGCGCCCGTTGAGCACCGTGTCGCTGACGTTGACGCTGGCTGAGTTATTTTTCAGATCCATATCGATGGCGAACTTGTCACCCTCTGCGTAGGCGTAAACAGTGGTGCCCGGCGTGATGGTGATAGTGCCGGCCACTTTGCCGCCATCATATTGCTGTGATATTTTATTATATAGAGCCGCCCCTGCGCCAATGCCCGCACCGCTGCCTTGACCAGATGCGCTTGCTCCTCCGACGGCTATTACAGTTGCTGTGTCCTTGATGGTTATATTCCCAGCATTATCTCCGACGCCGCTTCCTATACCTGCCGCTATGTATCCGCTCTTTGCCACAACTTCGGCTTCGTCCGCAATAGTGATGTTGGTGCGGCTTTCAGTCGTCATTCTACCATTATAGCTGGTGCCAATTCCCGCGCCAAATTGCCTACAATACGCATTTACGTATGAGTTTCCGTCAATGAGAATATCAAGTGTGGCATTTAACGATGCCCAATAGCTTTGACCAATGCCGGCACCATAAACCCCGCCTTCTGCTACTACCTCCGCATTGTCGGTGATGTGTATATCGTAGCTCAAAAAACCCATATAGGCTTGTCCAATAGCTGCGCCGTTATATCGACGAAGGTACAATACCATTATATACTCGTCATTTGTCACAGGCTTTGTATTAGCATTAACGGTGGCACTGCCGTCTATCAATATTTTTACGTTGCCTACTGGATCAAAAGTTGTTATTTCTGATGCGCTTCCGCCTATTGCAGCGCTCATATCTGCGATGGCAGTTACATTTGCATTGCCGGTGATGTGGATTATTCCCTCTGTGCCATCTTCTGCGCCCATGCGGCCTGCCCCTATGGCTGCACCTGAGCAATAGACCCATGAGCTAACAACTATACTGTTGCTCTCGCTTTTCACAGTGCCGCCGGAGATGGTGATGCTGTTGAGTACACCGTCTTTGTTGAAAGAAGGAGTCGTGTTATAATTCATCCCCGGACCGATGCCGCAACCGCCGCCGTAGTTGTCAACCGCAGTGACCGATATATTGACCACGCCGCCGCTGATGGTGATATCGCCGCTGTCACCGGTGCCGCTTGTTTCAGCATTTGGCCCACCGCCGCCTATGCCTGCGCCGGGACCGTATTGCACTATCGTGATATTGCCGCTCTTGATGTTTATCGTGCCGCCGTCCTCGCTCACGCTGCCGCCTATGGCCGCACCGTGGGCGGCTTTGCTTTTAGTGCCGTTGTTCAACGTGAGCGAGCCCTCGCCCTTGATGGTGAGCTTTTGTTCGCCGGATACGCGGATGAGCGCGCCGTCAGTGATGCCCTTGCCGCCGCCTGTGAGCGTGTTCGTGCCCGCCAGCGTTATCTCCGCGCTGCCGCTCAGCACGTCTATGAGGCTCTTTCCGCTCTCAGTCGTCAGCGTCAGGTTCTCAATAGTAAACGCCGCCGTCTTGCCTTCTCCTGGATCAACGGTTATGGTGTTTATATCAGATTCACCGGTGATGACCAGCCCGCCTTCGGAGATGCCTTCAGTTCCGCTGCTCTGCGTATATGTACCGTCACCTATCGTTATGGAGCCGTCTTTGATATCAAGCTCAGTTGCCACCGGCGCTCCGGAAGCCAGGGCACCGGTTGTCAGCACGGCGAACATCAGCATCAGAACCAAAATCAGGCTCAAAAAAACAGGTCGGCGATCAGTCATGAGAGAAGTCCTCCTTTGAATCCAACGTGATATACAGCAGCTGCCAATTGCCCACGGCTGGAAGAGCGTTTCTAGCCTCAATATACTACATCGTTACGCCGCTTACAAGCCGCATGAGCGAATATTTGACAGGATATTTGACACAAAAATATCCATATAAAAATATGCATAACGATATATTCTGCTCTGACCAAAACCAGTATATAGGATGCGGCACGGCTGCCGGCACACTCTTAAAATACCGCATTTGTGCTCTGTTTTCCACAGTCTGGGCAAATGTGACGAGCCAGAGAAAAAACAAAAGCAGCCGCCCCGTTGGGAGGCGGCTGCGATGAATCGCGGAAAAAAACGGGACCGGAGACCGGTCCCGTTCCTGCGTTATGCTTTTATGAGCTCAGATGGCTGCGAGGGCCTCACGGATCTTGGCCTTGACCTCGGGCGAGACCTTGCTGTCCGGCACCATGTTGAACACGGCCTCGATGGTCTTGCCCTTCACGAGCTTGACCATGGGGCTCTTCAGTATTTTCGGGTCGATGGCGTTCATGGCGTCGCAGGCGGCCTTGTTCTCAAGAAGTTCTCTGACGGTAACCTTGCTGATATCCATAGTCTGTCTCCCTTCATAATTGCCCGGGCTTGCAGCCGCGGGTCGGCTTGACATCACTTTAACATAAAAGTGTCGCTTTTTCAAGAGTTTTGAATTCAGGGAAGTATATGTTATAATATAGGGCGAAAGTGAGGGGGTCGCAAGCCATGCTGAGACTCATAACAGGCCGTGCCGGTGCGGGCAAGACGGCGCTTATAATGGACGAAATACGCCGCAGTGCTCTTGCGCAAGAGGGAGGGCGCTGCCTGCTGGTGCCGGAGCAATACAGCCACGAGGCGGAGCGCGAGCTCGCGCGAGTCGCGGGACCGAGCCTGCCGCTGTACGCCGAGGTGCTGTCCTTCACCGGCCTTGCGCGCAAGGTGGAGGCGGAGCTCGGCACGGGTGGGCGGAGACCGGTGGACGCCGGCGGACGTCTGCTCTGCATGGCACTGGCGCTTGACTCCGTATACTCGCGTCTGCGTGTTTACGCGGGCGCCCGGCGCTCGCCAGAGCTGCAAAAACAGCTGCTTTCCGCGGTGGACGAGCTGGCCGCAGCCGGCTTCACGGCGGAGCAGACCATGGAGGCCTCGGAACGTGCGCCCGGTGCGCTGGGTCAGAAGCTCGCGGACCTGGCCCTGGTCATGGGCGCCTTCCACGCAGCCATAGGACCGGAGCACTCTGACGCTTCGGACCGGCTCTCGGAGCTGCTGCGCCGCCTGCCGGAGAGCGCCTTCGGCCGGGAGGGCCACATCTACATAGACGGCTTCACGGACTTCACCGGCGTCGAGATGAAGCTCATCTGCGAGCTGATGAGCCGAGGCGCGGACATGACGGTCTGCCTGACGCTTGACGCCCTTGACGAGGGCAGCGAGGTGTTCGAGCTCTCCCGCCGCACAGCGAGGCGGCTGCTGAGAGAGGCCCGTGAACGCGGCGTTCCGAGCCGTGTCGAGACGCTTGAGGCTCGCTCGGAGCGGAGCGCAGACATCCTCGCAGAGCACATGCTCAGCTATACCGAGGAACATTTTGACCCCGACAACAGCGTGTTCTTATACACCGCCGAATCCGTGACCGCCGAGTGCGAACTCGCCGCCTCGCGCGCCATCGAGCTTGCGAGGGCCGGCTGCCGCTGGAGGGATATTGCCGTCGCGGTGCGCTCATTTGAGGACTACCGCGCCCAGCTGGAGGCTGCCTTTGCCTATTACGGCGTGCCGCTCTTCACCGCGAGGCAGACGGACATCACGCAAAAGCCCCTGCCTGCCCTCATTTCCGCCGCCTACGAGGCAGTTCTGGGTGGCTGGGAGCAGGCCGACGTCTTTGCCTATCTGCGCACGGGTCTCGCGGGCCTGAACGACGGAGAGTGCGACGAGCTCGAAAACTACTGCTTCACCTGGAACATCCGTGCCTCGCAATGGCTCTCGGAGCGGGACTGGCACATGCACCCGGACGGTTGGTCCGGCCGCTGGGACGAGGAGGCAAAGGCGAGGCTGGAGCGCATAAACACGCTCCGCCGCCGTGCCGCTGCGCCGCTGATTAAGCTCGAGAGCGCATGTCGTGAGGCGCACACGGCAGCCGGTCACGCCCGCGCGCTCTCTGAGCTCTTTGAGGATCTGGAACTGGCTGAGCGCCTTGCCGCCAGGGCGGACGAGCTGGAGCGGACAGGCCGTATGCAGGCTGCCGACGAGTATGCCCGGCTCTGGGATGCCGCTGTTTCCGCACTCGAGCAGTGCGCGTCGATACTCGGCGACATGGAGCTAGATGCCGCGAGCTTTTCGCGGCTCTATCTGCTGACGCTTTCCCAGTACGCCGTGGGGGTCATCCCCGTGTCGCTGGACATGGTCACGGCGGGCGACTTCGACCGCATGCGCCGCCGTCATATAAAGCACCTCATCATCCTGGGCGCCTCTGACGAGCGCCTGCCAGGACCGGCGGCGGAGGGCGGTGTGTTCTCGAGCGAGGAGCGACGTGCGCTTGCCGAGTTGGGAGTGCCGCTCGACGCCGGCGATGCGGAGCTCTGGCGTGAGTTCGCGCTGATATACAACTGTGTCTGCCTGCCATCGGAGACGCTGACGCTGGTGAGCCCGGCCTACGGCTCCGACGGTGCGGCGGTGAGACCGAGTTTTGTCATGAGCAGGGCTGCCAGACTCTTCGGAATCGAGATACGCCGTGCCGACAGCCGTCTGTTCCGCACGCTTGCGGAGGGACCGGCGCTCTCTCTGGCTGCAGAGGCCGCCGCCGGACGGGGAGACTCGCTTTCGAAGGCTGCGGAGGCGTACTTTGAAAGGACCGCGCCGGAGCAGCTCCGCCGCCTCCGTGCGGCGTCGAAGGCGAGACCGAGGCTGCTCTCGCCAGGCACGGCGAGGGCGCTCTACGGCGAGGAGCTGCGTCTCTCGCCCTCGCGGGTGGAGAAGTTTGCCTCCTGCCGCTTTGCCTATTTCCTGAGCTACGGCCTGCGTGCCAAACCCCGCCGTCCCGCTGAGTTCAAGGCTCCGGAGACGGGCACTTTCATACATTATATATTGCAGCACGTGGCGGAAGATACCGCCGCCGAGGGCGGGATCGCGGGGGCGGAGAGCGCTCGCCTCGCCTCGTTGACGGAGAAATATGCCCGGCGGTATCTCGAAGAGGAGCTGGGCGGGCTGGAGGGCAAGAGCGCGCGCTTTGCCTATCTCTACTCCCGCCTCTGCGAGAGCGTGCTGCGCATAGTCGAGGACATGGCCGAGGAGCTGCGCTGCTCTGAGTTCAAACCGCTGAGCTTTGAGCTGGACTTCTCACGTCCCGGGCTCTCGCCCACGGCGGAGCTGCCGGGCGGGGGCAGCGTGCGGCTCGGCGGCATAGCTGACCGCGTGGACGGCTGGGTCCACGGCGGGCGGCTCTATCTGCGTGTGGTGGACTACAAGACCGGGCGCAAGAGCTTCTCGCTCTCGGACGTGATGTACGGCCTGGGGATGCAGATGCTGCTCTACCTCTTTGCGCTGGACCGCTCGGGCGAGCGGCTCTACGGCATGGAGACGGCGCCCGCGGGCGTGCTCTATGTTCCCGCGCGTGACGTGCTGCTCAGCGAGGAGGGCGACCTCCCGGACAAGGAGATAGAAAAAAAGCGGCGTGAAAAGCTCCGCCGCTCCGGCCTGGTGCTGGACGACCCCGAGGTGCTGAATGCCATGGAGGCGGGGGAGAGCCCCGTGCGCCTGCCCGTCAAGTGGAAGGAGGGCGTGCCGACGGGGGACTCCCTTGCCTCGGCGGAGCGGCTGGGCCTGCTGGGCAGGCGTGTGGAGGAGAACCTCCGTGCCCTGGCCTCTCAATTGCGCTCGGGCAGTATCACCGCCGACCCCTGTTACAAGGGAGCCCAGGACAACGCCTGCCTCTGGTGCGACTATGCCGAGGCCTGCCGCTTCACGGAGGGCGAGGGCAGCGACAGGCGGCGTTACCTGCCCAAACTGAGCGCCACGCGCGTGTGGGACATGCTGGAAGGAGGCGCGGAAAATGGCTGAATTCAAACCCACCCCCTCGCAGAAGCTGGCCATCGAGGACCGGGGCGGAGAGCTGCTGGTCTCGGCGGCAGCGGGCAGCGGCAAGACCCGCGTGCTCACCGAGCGGCTCATGCGCTGGATAACCGAGGGCGATGCGCCCCGAAGCATAGACGATTTCCTGGTAATAACCTATTCTACGGCTGCGGCGGCGGAGCTGCGCAGCCGTATCTCGGAGGAAATATCCGCCCGTGCGGCGGCGGACCCGGGCTCAAAGCGGCTCCGGCGCGAGAGCGCGCTGGTGCGCCGGGCACGTATAGGCACCATCCACAGCTTCTGCTCCGCCCTGCTGCGTGAATACGCGGGGAAGGCCGGAGTGGCGCCGGACTTTGCCATAGCGGACGAGGACCGCGCGCGGGAGCTGCGCCGCCTCTCGCTGGAGACGGTGCTTGAGGCGGCCTACGCCGAGGGCGAGCCGGGCTTCATCCAGCTCGCGGACACCGTCGGCGCCGGCACGGACGACCGGAGGCTCGAATCGCTGGTGCTGGAGCTGCACGGCAAGCTGCAATCCCACGCCCGACCTGAGGACTGGGCTGAGCGGCAGTCGGAGCTCTTTGAGACCGGCGCCGAGGATGCGGCGGACACGCCCTGGGGACGTGAGCTGCTCGAGAGCGCGGCGGACGAGCTGCTCTGGTGGGCGGGGGAGTTCGACGCTCTGGTGCTCGAAGTGAGCGGCTTTGAGAAGCTGTCCAAAGCCTATCTTGAGAGCTTTTCCGCCACTGCGGAGTCGCTGCGAAGTGCGGCAAAGCGTGCGCTTGAGGGCTGGGACGCCCTTCGGAGCGCCCTGCCCATAGAGTTCCCGCGCATTGGCTCACCGCGAGGCGGGGGGGAGGACCCGGAGCTCGCAGAACGGGCCAAGGCGAGGCGTGAGGCCTGCAAAAAAGCTGCAAAGCGGCTTGAAAAGGGCTTTACGCTCTCGAGCGCCGAGCTCATGCGGGACATGCGGAGCACGGCTCCGGCAATGCGCGCGCTGTTGAAGCTCGTGGGCGACTTTGACGCCGAGTACACCCGCCGGAAGCGCCGCCGCTCGCTGCTCGACTTCGCCGACCTCGAGCACCTGGCCGCTCGTCTGCTCACCGAGCCGGACGGCAGCCCGACGGAGACGGCCCGCGAGGTATCCCGCCGCTTTGCCGAGGTGATGGTGGACGAGTATCAGGACGTCTCGCTGGTGCAGGACATGATAATAAGAGCCGTCTCGGACAGCGGCCGGCGGCTCTTCATGGTAGGCGACGTGAAGCAGAGCATCTACCGCTTCCGTCTCGCGGACCCGACGATATTCCTGAAAAAATACGAGAGCTACGCCGACGCCCCCCAGCCGGAGGGCGTGCCGAGGCGCGTCTTTCTGCGCGAGAGCTTCCGCTCGAGGGGCGAGGTGGTGGACGCGGTGAACGCCGTGTTCGGCTGCCTGATGTCAAAGGGCCTGGGCGAGATGGAGTACGACGAGCGCGCTCGGCTGCGTGCGGGGCTGGAGTACCCCGGCGTCGTCCCCGTGCCGGAACTGGTGGCGGTGCCCCTGCCCGGTGCGGACGAGGACGAGGAACGCCCTGACAAGATAGAGGTGGAGGCCGGTTACGCCGCCCGCATGATGCGCCGACTGGTCGAGACGGGCACAAAGATAAGCGAGGGCGGGACCCTGCGCCCGCTTGGCTACGGCGACATAGCCGTGCTGCTGCGCTCCGTGAACGTCTCCGGCCCGGTCTGGAGGCGGGTGCTCGCCCGCGAGGGCGTCCCCGTGGAGGCGGGACAGTCCGGCGGCTTTTTCGAGGCGCCGGAGATCGCGGTCATCCTTTCGCTGCTCACGGTCATCGACAACCCCAGGCAGGACGTGGCGCTCATCTCGGTGCTGCGCTCGGAACTCTTCGGCTTTACGAACGACGAGCTGACGGAGATACGCCTAATGTCCGGCGAGGGCGACTTCTTCGCCGCGCTCAACGCCCGGGCGGAGGTGAGCGAAAAGGCCCGCGCCTTCCTCGACACGCTTGCGCGGCTGAGGGACTTTGCGCGGGATTCGGAGCTCGCCGCGCTGCTCTGGGAGATATACGACAGCCTCGGCTGCATGGCGCTTTGCTCCGCAATGCGTGACGGCGAAGGCCGGCGTGCCCGGCTGCTGCGACTCTTCGAGCTTGCCCGGAACTTTGAGACGACGGGCTGGCGCGGGCTGCGCCGTTTTCTCGACTGGCTGCGCTCCATGCGTGAGCGCGGCGAAGAACCCGCCTTCCCCGATGAGGACGGCGGCGGAGCGGTGCGCATAATGAGCATCCACCGCTCCAAAGGCCTCGAGTTCCCGGTGGTTTTCATAGGCGACACGGCGAGGCAGTTCAACCGCTCCGACCTGCGTGGCAGCGTGCTGGTGCACCCGGAGCTGGGGCTCGGACCCAAGTTCACGGACGCCGCAAGGGGCATAGAGTACCCCACCCTTGCCCGCCGTGCCGTGGCGAACCGGCTTGAGCGCGAACTCTTGAGCGAGGAGCTGAGGCTCCTCTACGTTGCAATGACCCGCGCGCGGGAGCGGCTTTTCATCACCTGCACTCTCGCTGACCCGCAAAAGACCATAAACAAGCTCGCACCGACTGCCCAGGAGCACATCCCGGCCCAGGCGCTGCTGCCCATGCGCTCCATGGCGGAGTGGCTCATCTGCGCAGCCCTGGGCACCGGCGGACGGGCTCTGACGCTCTCGGTCGGCGGCGACGACGACGGCCTGCCACGGCGCTTCATACCCGCCGTGCGGCCGGAGCCCGAGCGGACCGAGGAGGAGGTCTGCCCCGTGGACTTCGACGAGCTGCTTTCCTGGCGCTATCCCCATCGTGGCGCCGAGAGCCTGCCCTCCAAGCTCACGGCGACGGAGCTCAAGAGCCTGGGCGAGCCGGACGCAGAGAGCGCCGAGCTGCTGCCCAGGGCCGCACGGAGTTTCCGCCGCCCGGACATAGATAGAGCAGCGACCCGCCTGACCGCCACGGAACGCGGTACGGCCACCCACCTCGCACTGAGATACCTCGACCTCGACAAGCTCACCACGCCGGAGAGCGCGCGTGAGGCGCTCCACCGCCTTGCAGCGGAGGGCAAGCTCTCGGAGCAAGAGGCCGCTGCGGTGGATGCCGCTGGGCTCTGCCGCTTTGCCGTCTCGCCCCTGGGGCGGAGGATAGCCGCCGCACCGCGCGTGCTGCGGGAGTTTCCCTTTGCGCTGCTCTGCCCGGCGGAGCGGTTTTTCCCCGGCGCAGAGGGCGAGGAGCTGCTCTTGCAGGGCGTTGTCGACTGCTGCCTCCTGGAGCCGGACGGCGCGGTCATCGTGGACTACAAGACCGACCGAATTGCCCCCGAGGAAGCTCCCGAGCGCGCCAAGCGCTATGCGGCGCAGCTGGAGACCTACGCCTGGGCCGTCTCACGCATAACGGGCCTTGACGTGAAGGCGAAGATCGTCTACTTCCTGCGCCCCGGCGTGGACGTGGAGCTCTGAGAACGCCCCCGGGACAGACGCGAGTTGGATTTTACGGCTGCCTTGAGCCTGCGCTCAAGGCAGTTTGTGCACTCGCTCTTTTTGCAGCTCAGGCATTCGGCAATGAGCTCCGGCGGGTCTGCCAGATGGTAGAGGCGTTTCCTCAAGGCTCAGCCCCGCCTCCGGGCGGCTATGAAAGCCGCGACTATCGCGCGGTGCCGCCTCCGGTATTCGCTCATGCCCCGGGGCACGGGGCGGTATTCCGTGCAGCCAGCCCCGGCCGGACAGGGCCGGCGGCGCCCGGTGTCGAGTATGTATTCGCACGCGGGGATGGACTGCCTGTAACAGTCCGGGTCCGCCGCCTCGAAGTAGTGCCGGCATCCCCTGCAAGCGGACATGTCCGGCGCCGGAGAGGCGGACATTTTCTTCTCCATACACGCTGTCCTCCCATTAAAAATATTGACATGTACAATGATTTGTACTATTATGGTCCACGAGGGGCCGAATAATGCACAAATCTTTGTACATCGCACCTCTCAATATAGAGTGCAAATCGGAGCTTGTCAACCATAAATGCACAAAAATCCGTAAATTTGGCATTATGACAAAAGGAGCCGTCGAAATGGAAGGGATATGCGAGAGAATAGAGGCGCTGCTGCGGGAGCGGGGCATCTCCGGCTCGCGCATGAGCGCGGACCTGGGAATGAGCCGCAGTTTCATGACGGAGCTGCGCAAAGGCCGTGCACGGGGCGTCAGCGCGGAGAACGCAGCGCGGATAGCCGAATACCTGGGCGTCTCGACGGACTATCTCCTGGGAAACACGGACCGCCCGGAGCCCCAGACCGAGGGCGACGCCGAGCTGGCCGAGTACTTGGAGGAGCTGCGCAGCCGTCCTGAGAAGAGGATGCTCTTTTCGGTGACAAAGAACGCGACAAAGGCGCAGATCGAGGCCATCGTGCGTATGATAGAGGAGATGCAGCAGGGGAAATGAGCTACGTTGAGGGCGTGGACTACTGGGTGCGCCTGGTGGAGTTCCCGAGCATGGCGTCGAGCGCGGTGACCGTGTCTAACGGGGACGGCACCTTCACCATATATATCAACACTCGCTTTTGCCCGGAGCGCCAGGCAGAGGGGCTCAGGCACGAACTGCGCCACCTGGAGGATGAGCACTTTTACCGCGACGAGTACGGCATCTGCGAGATCGAGGCGGCGGCGAACGGCCTGCTGACGCTCTCGGAGCCGGCGCATGGACCCCAGCCGGTTGCGGAGCCGGGGCGGCGGAACATCAGACTTTACCCGGATGCGGGCTCGGTCTTGGAGGATTTTCTCCGCAGGGCGTCACCGGAGTCGATAAAACGTCTGCGAGAAGCGGGACTTGAGCTCTGAGCCTTGCAAAAGCGGCGCAGTGATGCTAAAATATCCCCCCGGCGAATATAATTATGAGCAAATCACCTTCTTTCGGAGGAGACATGGATTACAGACCAGTCGGAATTTTTGATTCGGGCATGGGCGGCCTTACCGCGGTGCGTGTGCTGCGGGAGCTGCTGCCCGGCGAGGACATAGCCTATCTGGGCGACACTGCCCGCGTGCCCTACGGCGGGCGCAGTGTGGCAGAGCTCATCGAGATAGCGGAGAGCGACGCCCGCTTTCTCCGCGCAAGGGCGATAAAGGCCATGCTCGTGGCCTGTGGCACGGTGAGCTCGAACTGCCTTGACCAAGTCGAGCAGACGGCGGGCGTGCCGGTCATCGGCGTGGTGAAGCCCGCAGCGGCGGAGGCTGCGGCCAGCACGAAAAACGGCCGCATCGGCGTGCTTTCCACCGTGGCGACAACGCGCTCCGGCGCCTTTGTGCGGGAGCTCAAGGCCATAGACCCGGCCATAGAGCCCGTGGCCTCCGGCAGCCCCAGGCTGGTGCCGCTGGTGGAGGCCGGCAGGGCGGACCCCGCGGACCCCGAGGTCGCCTCGGCGGTCGAGGAGTGCCTGCGAGATGTGCGTGCCGCGGGCGTGGATACGCTCATCCTCGGCTGCACCCACTTCCCGCTGCTCTCGGAGGCCATAGCCGCCTACATGGGCGGGGACGTGACGCTGATAGACTCCGGCGCCGCCGGAGCCCGAGCTCTGGCCGCACTGCTGGAGAAAAACTCCCTCCGCTCGCCCCGGCGCAGCTTCGGCCGCACCGCCTGCTACGCCAGCGGCGACCCCGTCGAGTTTGCCCGCGTGGCGGAGCTCTTTCTCAGGCGCGACATGTCGAACACCGTGTTCAAGACCGCGGTGCTGTGAAAAAAGCCGCTTTATCGCGGCTTTTTTCGCATCGCGCGGAGATTTAACTTGACATATCGGCGACTCGTGGTAATATATTAGCGTGCTATCACATTAGCAGGGTAAAGTGAAACACGGAGGACAGGCAATGGAGAGCATTTTGAGGCGGGAGGAGCGCATAGTTTTCGGCTTGCGCGCGCTGTATTCGCAGTTCGGGTACCGGCCCTACCGCATGAGCAAATTTGAAGAATACGACCTCTACGCTGGCAACAGGAGCTTCCTGCCGAGCGGAGGAGTCATCACGTTCACGGACACTAACGGCCGCCTGATGGCGCTCAAGCCGGACGTGACGCTGTCGATAGCGAAGAACCTCGGCGGCGGGCCGGACTCTGCGCCGGAGAAGCTCTATTATGACGAGAGCGTATACCGTGCGCCGGACTCGGGTCTGGGCTTTCAGGAGATCACCCAGGCGGGGCTGGAGTACCTCGGCCATGTGGACGGCTACGTCCAGGGCGAGGTGGCCATGCTGGCTGCAAGGAGCCTGGGGGAGATATCCCGGGACTGGGTCCTGGACCTCTCGCACATGGGCTATCTCTGCGCCCTGGTGGACGAGCTGGGGCTCAGGGGAACGGAACGTACGGAGCTCTTGCGCGCGGTGGGCAGCCGCAGCGCCCAGGCGATGCGTGCGGTCTGCACCGCCGCCGGTGCGCCGGAGGAACCGGCGGACAGGCTCATCCGCCTCGTGGAGCTCTACGGCCCGGCGACCGAGCTGCTTCCGGAACTGCGTGCGTGCGCAGCGACGGAGGCGGAGCTTGCCGCAGCGGACGAGCTGGAGGACACGGTGCGCGTCCTGGCGAGTTTCGGCTGCCTCGGCGGCGTGAACATAGACCTCAGCATAACCTGCGACACGGAGTACTATAACGGCCTGGTTTTCAAGGGCTACGTCCCGGGCGCACCCTCCGCGGTGCTCTCCGGCGGGCGGTACGACAGCCTGATGCGCAAGCTGGGCAAGGACGAGCAGGCCATAGGTTTTGCCGTGTACCTTAACCTGCTGGAGCGCCTCGGCGGCTCGGAGCCGGAATACGACGCGGACGTGCTGCTGATCCCCGACGGCGAGACGCCGGAGGAGCTGGCGGGCGTGGTGCGGGAGCTGACGGACTCGGGCAGGAGCGTCCGGGTGCAGCCGGGGGAGACGCCCTCGCTGTGCTGCCGCACGGTTATGAAAATGATGAACGGGAGGCCTGTTGAGCTTGAAGGAGACGATTGACATAGCCCTGCCGAAGGGCAGGCTGGGCGAACAGGTCTACGACATGTTCGAGCGCGCGGGCTGCGGCTGCCCGGGCATAAGAGAGGACAGCCGGAAGCTCATCTTTGAAAACCCGGAGACGGGGATGCGCTTTTTCTGGGTCAAGCCCTCGGACGTGGCCATATACGTCGAGCGCGGTGCGGCGGACATAGGTGTGGCGGGACGGGATATACTGCTCGAGTACTCGCCGGACGTGTACGAGCTTTTGGACCTCGGCATAGGCCGCTGCCGCATGTGCGTGGCTGGCAAGGCCGAGCAGCGCCGGAGTGCGGAGACGCTCCGTGTGGCGACCAAGTTCCCCCACATAGCGACCCGGTATTTCCAGGGACGTGGCCGCACGATAGACATCATAAAACTCAACGGCTCCATAGAGCTCGCACCCATACTCGGCCTCTCCGACGTGATCGTGGACATAGTCGAGACGGGCACGACGCTCCGGGAGAACGACCTGCACGTGCTGGAGACGATACTCCCCATCAGCGCGAGGCTCATCGCCAACAAGGCGAGTTTCAAGTTCAAATACGAGGGCATAAGCCGCCTCAAACAGCTCATCGGCCAGGCGGCGGAAGGAGGAAGAGCGTGATGATAAAGATAATGAAGAGCGGCGAGACCCCGGCGTCGGAACTCTTTGCGAGGACGGCCTCGGCGAGGGACGTGTCCGGCACCGTGTCGGAGATAATCGCAAACGTGCGAGCAAACGGCGATGCGGCGCTGCTTGAGTACAACGCCAAGTTCGACCGTGCCGAGGGCGTGGCGCTCGAGGTCACGGCCGAGGAGCTGGATGCGGCGGTGAAGGCCGTAGACGGCGAGTTCCTCCGCGTGCTCGAGCGCGCGAGCGCCAATATCCGCGCCTTCCACGAGCGGCAGCTCCAGCGCGACTACATCCTCACCCGCCCGGACGGCTCCATGCTCGGACAACGCATAATCCCCATGCAGCGCGTGGGGCTCTACATCCCCGGCGGCACGGCGGCCTATCCCTCCTCGGTGCTGATGAACTGCATCCCCGCCAAGATCGCGGGCGTGGACGAGATAGTCATGACCACCCCCGCCTCGGGCGGCGAGGTCAGTCCCGCCATCCTCGCGGCGGCGAAGGTCGCCGGCGTGGACCGCGTGTTCCGGGTCGGCGGCGCCCAGGCCGTTGCGGCCCTGGCCTACGGGACGGAGACCATCCCGCGCGTCGACAAGATCGTCGGCCCCGGCAACGCCTTTGTCGCCGAGGCGAAGCGCCAGGTGTTCGGCCAGGTGGCCATCGACATGATCGCCGGACCGAGCGAGATACTCATCGTCGCGGACCAGAGCGCGGACCCCGTCTGGCTCGCAGCGGACATGCTCTCCCAGGCCGAGCACGATAAGCTCGCCACGGCCATACTCATAACCGACAGCGCCTCCCTCGCCGAAAAGACCGCCGCCGAGCTGGAAAAACAGCTCTCCGTGCTGCCGAGACAGGAGATCGCCGGCGCCTCGGTGGAGGCAAACGGCAAGATCATAGTCACTAACGACCTCTCCGAGGCGGTCGACATCGCCAACGAGATAGCGCCGGAGCACCTTGAGCTCTGCGTGGCGAACCCCTTCGACTGGCTTGGCCGGGTGCGGAACGCGGGTTCCGTGTTCCTCGGCCACTATTGCCCGGAGCCGCTGGGCGACTACCTCTCCGGCACGAATCACACCCTGCCCACCATGGGCACCGCGCGCTTTTCGAGCCCCCTCGGCGTGGACGACTTCATAAAGCGCAGCTACTTCTCCTACTACACGGCCGAAGGTCTGGAGTCCGTGGCCGACGACGTGGCGCTCTTTGCCGACACCGAGGGCCTGCACGCCCACGCCGTCTCCGCCACGATAAGGCGAAGGGGGCGGAGCGAATGAGCCGCTATCTCGACAGCAAATTCTCCGCCCTGCTGCCCTATGTCCCCGGCGAGCAGCCCAAGGACAGGCCCTATATCAAGCTCAACGCCAACGAGTCGCCCTACCCGCCCTCCCCGCTGGTGCTGGAGGCGCTCCGCTCCGAGGAGGCCGCAGCGCTGAACCTCTACCCGGACGCCGCCTGCCGTGAGCTCACGGCTCTGCTCGCTGAGCACTTCGGCGTGGGGGAGGGGAACATCCTCCTTGCAAACGGCTCGGACGACATCCTCAACTTCTGCTTCCTCGCCTTCTGCGAGCACGGAGTGGTGTTCCCGGACATCAGCTACGGCTTTTACGAGGTGTTTGCAGACCTCTACCACATAGATGTGCTCCGCCCGAAGATGGGCGAGGGCCTCACCATTGACCCCGCGGACTACACGGGCACAGGGCGATGCGTCGTCATTGCCAACCCCAACGCCCAGACGGGCGTGGCTCTGCCGCTCGAGGCTGTGGAGGGCATCGTAAAGGGCAGTGAGGACAGTGTGGTAGTCGTGGACGAGGCCTATGTGGACTTCGGCGGCGAGACATCGGTGCCGCTGGTGAGCAAGTACGACAACGTCCTCGTCGTGCGGACGTTCTCCAAGTCCGCATCCCTCGCGGGAGCACGCCTGGGCTACGCCATAGGTCCCGAGGAGCTCATCGAGGACCTCAAGAAGCTCAAATACTCCACAAACCCGTACAGCGTGAACCGAACGGCACTCATCGCCGGAGCGGCGGCCATAAAGGACTGGTCGTACAGCGCCGACAACTGCCGCCGTATCGCCTCGGAGCGGGAGCGCCTGACCTCGGAGCTCGCCAAGCGAGGCTTTGAGCTCACGGACTCGCGCGCGAACTTCGTGCTTGCGAGACCGAGCGGTATAGGTGCGAAGGCGTACATGGAGGCGCTCAAGGAGCGCGGCATCCTAATCCGCTATCTGGGCGGCGCCCTTGCGGACCGGGTGCGAATCACGATAGGCACGCCGGGGCAGATGGACGCGCTGCTCGAGGCGACGGACGAGATATTGAAACGGAGCTGAGAACATGAGACACAGTGAAGTCAGCCGCGAGACGGCGGAGACCGCCGTCAAGCTCAGCCTCGAGCTGGACGGCTCGGGCAGGTCCGAGATAGACACCGGCGTCGGCTTCCTCGACCACATGCTGACGCTGCTGGCGCTGCACGGCGGCTTTGACCTCGCGGTCAGCTGCAAGGGCGATTTGAACGTCGACGCGCACCACAGCGTGGAGGACATCGGCCTCTGCCTCGGCGCAGCATTGCAGCAGGCCCTGGGCAAAAAGCGCGGCATAAACCGCTACGGCCACATCATCCTGCCCATGGACGAGGCGCTCATCCTCTGCGCCGTGGACCTCTCCGGCAGGCCCTGCCTGAGATATACGGCGAACATACCGAGCCAGAAGGTGGGCGAGTTCGACACCGAGCTTGCGCGCGAGTTCTTCCAGGCCGTGGCGAACACCGCGCTCATGAGCCTGCACCTCCGCCAGCTCGACGGGGAGAACTCCCACCACATCATAGAGGGCATGTTCAAGGCCTTCGGACGCGCTCTGCGCCAGGCAGTCGCCGTGACGGGCGGCGCCCTGCCCTCGACCAAGGGGGTGCTCTGATGACAGCGATAATCGACTACGGCGTGGGCAACCTCTTCTCGCTCCGCTCCTCCTTCGCCGCCATCGGCGAGGAGGCAATAGTAACCGGAAATAATGGAAAAATATCGGATGCAGACCGCGTCATACTCCCCGGCGTCGGGGCTTTTGCGGACGCCTATGCCAAACTCTGTGAGACCGGTATGGACGAGGCCGTGCGCCGGGCCGTGCAGAGCGGCAAGCCCGTAATGGGCATCTGCCTCGGCATGCAGCTCCTCTTCGAGCGCAGTTTTGAGTACGGCGAGCACCCGGGACTGGGCCTTTTGAAGGGCGAAGTCGTCGGCATGGAGGGCAGGGTGCCCTCTGGTCTGCCC
>CAUAHS010000004.1 GCA_958428885.1 uncultured Eubacteriales bacterium | reverse complement strand
GCGGGCTGACCTCGGTGCTCTCGGGCACGAGTGCCGGTCTGCTGGTGTATCTTTACAGCCTCAGCGGCGGCCCGGACGCCGGCAGGAGATTTTTGCAGCTCTATCTGCCCGTTGCGGTATACGCCCTGATCTTCATCTGCGGAGCCTTTCTGCTGCTCAGAAACGCGGGAACGCGCGAGGCGGAGCGATACAAGTAAAAAGGCAAGACCGGCCCGGTGGGTTCTCCACCGGGCCGGTTTCTTTACAGGATTATGCAGATAAGGCCGCCGCTGCCCTCGTTCACTATGCGCTGCATGGTGCAGCGCAGTTTGTTCTGCACGCTGGGCGGCATGCGCTTGATCTTGGCCTCAAGCCCCTCCTCCGCGATGTCGTAGAGCGACTTGCCGAAGATGTTCGACTCCCAGATACGGCTCACGTCGCCGTCGAAGCCCTGGAGCAGAAAGCCCATTATTTCCTCGGACGCCTTCTCGCCGCCTAGGGCGGGCGTGACCTCCGTCTCGATGTTCGTCATCATCATGTGTATGCTCGGCGCGCTGGCCTTGAGCCGCACGCTGTAACGGCCGCCGCTGCGCACGATCTGCGGCTCCTCCAGCCTCAGCTCGCCCGGGAGCGGCATTACCACGCCGTAGCCCTTTTCACGCACGTCGCGCAGAGCCTCGCTTACGTGGTCGTAGTCGGCCTTGATGTCCTTTATATGCGTCAGCAGCGTCATGAGGTCGCCGTCGTCGCGTATCTCGAAGCCGGACTGCTCACTTATCGTCTCATAATAGAGACTGCGGGGCAGCTCGATCTCCGCCGTGACCTTGCCGGTGCCCATATCCACCTTCTTTACGCCCGCTGCGCTCACGTCCTCGCGTGAACCTAGGGCGTCCATGATGCCGAAGGCGTCCCGCACGCGGCTCATGTTCTGTACAGCTTCGGAGATACCCTCGAAGATGCCCGCCTTGAGCGGAGCATCCGCAGGCAGGGCATCCAGCCAGGACGGCAGGTATATTCCGAGCTCCGCAATAGGGAACTCATAGAGCGCGAACTTCAAAATCTCCTCGATGTCCTCGCCGGAGAGGTCGAGGCAGTTCACGCAGACGCAGGTTACGCCGTATTTTTCGGCCAGCTCCGTCCGGAGCGCCTGTGCAGCCTCGGAATAGGGCTCCGCACTGTTCAAAATCAGCACGAAGGGCTTTCCTATCGCTTTGAGCTCGGATACCACGCGCTCCTCGGCGGGGACGTAGCCCTCGCGCGGGATGCCGCAGATGCTGCCGTCCGTCGTCATGACTATGCCGATGGTGGAGTGCTCCGCGATGACCCGGCGGGTGCCCTCCTCGGCGGCGCGGCTCATGCTGACCTCCTCGTCGAACCAGGGCGTGGCGACCATGCGCTCCGCTCCGTCCTCGAACTGGCCCGAGGCGCCGTCCACCATATAGCCCACGCAGTCCACCAGGCGCACCGAGAACGATACCCCGCCCTCGAGCGTCACGTCCACCGCGTCCTCCGGCACGAATTTCGGCTCCGCCGTCATTATCGTCCGGCCCGAGCCGGACTGCGGCAGCTCATCCTTAGCCCGCTCCCGGGCGTACACGTCCTCTATGTTCGGTATCACCAGCGTCTCCATGAACCGCCGGATGAACGTGGACTTCCCTGTCCGCACCGGGCCGACCAGCCCGAGGTATATGTCCCCGCCGGTCCGCTGGGCTATGTCCTGATAAATGGAAGTGTTTGTCATGTTCCGCCCTCTTTTCCCGTGAACTCTTGTTAGAGACTATGAGGACGGGTTAAAGAATATGACCGGACAGGTAAAACCCATCCGGTCATGCTCAGCTTATTTTATTGTGCCAGCGGCAGTCTTATCTCGGCCTTGAAGAGGTCGCCGTCCGTGCTGATGGAGAACTTGCCGTGCTGGAGCTCCGTGAGGCTGCGGGCTATGTTCAGGCCCAGGCCGCTGCCCTCGGTGGTCCGGGAGGCGTCGCCGCGGACGAAGCGCTCCATTAGCTCCTCCGCGCTGATATTGAGCGCCGCTCTGGAAATGTTCTTCATCGAGATGACCGCCTCGCTCCCCTCAACGTGCACGTCGACGTAGACGCGGGTCTCCGGCAGGGCGTATTTTACGACGTTGTTGAAGAGGTTGTCTATGACCCGCCACAGCAGCCGCCCGTCGGCCATTATCACGGGCACGGGCTCGGGGATGTTGATGACGGTGTTGAGCCGCCCGGCCTCGAGCTTGGCGCTGTACTCGCCGTAGGACTGGTTTATTATCTCCTGCGTGTTCGTCGGCGCGAGGTTCACCGACATATTGCCGGTGGACGCCTTCGAGGCCTCGACGAGGTCCTCCGTCAGCTTTTTGAGCCGCTGGGACTGGCGCTCGAGCACCGCGAGGTATTCCGCGCGCTCCTCCTCCGTCTTCGCCTTCTGCAGCAGGTCGGCGTAGTTGATGATGGACGTCAGCGGGGTCTTGATATCGTGCGAGACGTTCGTTATAAGCTCGGTCTTGAGCCGCTCGGACTTCATGCGCTGGGCGACCTCCTTGGAGAGGCCGTCGCCGATGCTGTTGAGGTTCTCGGCGTGGGACTTGAACTCCCAGTACATGTGCGTGGTGTCTATCTTCTCGTTGAACTTGCCCTCGGCCAGCTGCTGCCCGGCCTTTTTGAGACTCTTCATCTGCCACGCGCCGAAGATGGCGGCGGCGTAGATGACGGCAAGGAACAGGATGAGGGAAAACAGCCAAAAGGGTCTTCCGCTCAAAGTCAAAATAACTATTAGGAATAACAGTATATAAAGTCCCAGCATGATCAGCGCCGTGCGCCAGACGATGGGTATCATGCGGCCCACGCGGCCGAACCAGTGCCAGATGGCCTTGACGACGCGCCAGATGAGGCGCAGTACGCGGTAGATGACGGCGTTCCGCCACCACTTGCCGCACTTCACGCGCGTGGCGAAGCTCAGCAGCAGCGCTAGGACGAGGCCGAAGGCCAAACCGCCAAGCGCCAGCGCCAGCAGCACTATCTGGATGCCTATCGAATAGTTATATGCATTAGCATCAAACAAATATCTCGTGCAAAATGTGAAAATGAATATGCAGGCAATGACCACGGCGGCGGCGTAGAGGTCGAGCGGGATGCGGTCTACCATATTCAGCCTCGGCTCGGTCTCGCCTTTCCTGTGCCCGGCGGCGCAGAACAGGAAGATGAGGCAGGCCAGCATCAGCGCAATAAACACTATGGCCACCGGCACGCAGGCTGAGTAGAATCTCACCGCAAACAGTACGAGGTCATACACAAACTGCCCTCCTACGAGGTCAACGTCAATGCTTTCAAGCGTGCCGCGCAGGTTAGCGGCCCTTGCCAAGCCCCCGTAGGCGCAGAGTATAAAGCAGGCGGCGCAGGCTATAACGCAAATCAGCGACACATACAGCAGCACTATGGCGCCGACCTTGGCCCAGGTGCTGTGCGTGAGCTTAACGCGCTCCTTCGGTGGTTTTTCGGTCTCAACGGGTATTACTTCGTCGTCCATTACTTTTTGCCCTCCATCTTGTAGCCCTGGCCCCAGACGACCTTTATGTAGCGCGGCTCGCTGGGGTTGATCTCGATCTTCTCCCTGAGGTGGCGGATATGGACCGCGACGGCGCTCTCCGAGCCGTAGGCGTTCTCGTTCCACACCAGCTCGTAGATCTGCGTGGACGAAAAGACGCGGTTCGGGTTGCGCATCAGCAGGTGGAGGATGTTGTACTCTATGGGCGTGAGCTGTACCGGCTCACCGTCCACGGTGACGGATTTCTCGGCGTCGTTGAGCTCCACGCCGCCGATGGTGATGGTGTCCTTCGGCTGCTCGCGCTTTTGCTGGCCGCCCAGGCGCGTATAGCGCCGCAGCTGGCTCCGCACGCGGGCCTGCACCTCGATGGGGTCGAAGGGCTTTGTCACATAGTCGTCCGCACCCACGTTGAGCCCGAGCACCTTGTCGGAGCTCTCGCTCTTGGCCGTGAGCAGGATGACGGGGATATTGTACTCCTCCCTCAGCTTGGCTGTCGCCGCGATGCCGTCCATTTCCGGCATCATAACGTCCATGAGCACGAGGTCGATGTCGTGCTCCTTCACGCAGTCGAGCGCCTGCTTGCCTGTGAACGCGGTATATATCTTGTAATCCTCGTTCGACAGGTAGATCTTCAGCGCCGACACGATATCGACGTCGTCATCGCATATCAGTATGTTAGCCATATCCTCACCTCACGCCATTATTGTACCCCGCGGGCGATTTAAGATAAAAGAGGGCAATTCCTTAAATTCTCATTAAGAAAGCCCGCTTCAACGGCGGGCCATTTTGATTATACATAGAATTTTTCCGGCTGGCAATGCCTTTCGGAGATGCGCACGTCGAGATTCGGGAAGTCCTCGTTGAGCCAGCGCTTCAAGACGGGGACGACGACGTTCTCGGTGGAGAAGTGTCCGGCGTCGATGAGGTTTATGCCCTCCTCATTGGCCTGGATGAACTGGTGGTGCTTGACGTCGGCGGTGACAAAGGTGTCGCAGCCCTGGGCGAGGGCCAGCGGCAGGTCGCCCGCGCCGGAGCCGCCGCAGATGCCGAAGCGGCGCACGGGCTTGCCAGGTCCGGCGTAGCGCAGGCCGTTTGCGCCGAGGCTGTCCTTGACGTGGCGCAGGAAGGACGTGAACTCCATCGCCTCCGGCAGCTCGCAGACGCGGCTGATGCCGTCGTCCGTGTTGAGTATGCCGATGACGCTGCCGCCGAGCGCCGCCGCGAGCGCGTCGTTCACTCCGCCCTGGGCGGCGTCGAGGTTCGTGTGCATGCAGATGGCGGACATGCCGCCCTCGATTATGGCCACGAACTTGCGCGCGGTGGCGTCGCCGTCCGTCACGGACTTGAGGCCCTCAAAGGTCAGCGGGTGGTGCGAGACTATGAGCTGGGCGCCCATGTCCTTAGCCTCGGCGATGACCTCGTCGGTGATGTCAAGCGCGGTGAGCACGCGGCTCACTTCCCTGTCGGAGCGCCCGGCGAGGTGGCCGACGTTATCGAAGTCCATCTTCAGAGCGACGGGCGCTCTGAGGGCCAGTTTTTCAAATATTTCGCTTACTTTTGCCATTTACGGCTCCTTTCTCAGCTCAAGCAGGCGCTTGAGCGTCCGGCGCAGCTCAAAGGTGTCCCGCCGCTTCTTTTGCGAACTCTCTATGCCGTCGATAGCGCGCTGCACGCTGGCTATCCTCGCGTCCAGCCAGCGCGGGAGCAGCGGGTCGCCTGCCGCTTCGAGAGCGTCCTCGGCAAAGAGGGCTCCCTCGCTCCCGGCACTGGCGGAGATGACGACATACAGCCTCTCACCCTCGGCGGCGAGGACGGCAGCGTCTATCGCGTACCCCGCCACCCGCAGCCAGATACAGAGTTCGTCTATCTTGGTCTGAGGCTGGAGCACAAGGTGCGTGCCGGAGAGCGTCCATGGCGCCCTTCTGAGTATGCCCTCGATGGTCTCGCCGCCCATGCCGGCGATGATGACCGTGTCAGCCTCCTCTGCGCCGGAGAAGGCCAGGCCATCACAGAGCTCAAAGCGTATGGCGTCCTCCAGGCCGTATTCCCCGGCTGTGGCCCTGGCGCTGGAGAGCGGACCGGGCCGGATATCCGTCGCTGCAACGCGCGCGGCTTTTTCGTTTTGCAGCAGCCAGACGGCGAGGCGGCCGTGGTCCGTGCCCACGTCCACGGCAAAGCGGCTCTCCCCCGCAAGGCGGGCGGCCGCAAGAAGTCTCGGTGTGAGTTTTACCTTGTCCATTGGATATTAAAAAAGCCGGCCTCAGCCGGCTTTTCCTTTCAGCACATTGCGAGATACGCCTTGAGGTCGGCGAGGAACTGATCGGGGTCCACCTCGTGAGCGTAGCAGGCCTGCTCGAGCGTCTCGCCGCTGGAGAGGGCGCAGCCCAGGCAGTGCATCCCGATGCTCTGGAACGCAGGCATGGCCTCGGGGGCGTTCTCGAGGATCTCGGAAATCAGGGTGTTCTTGGTGATCTCAAACATCGTTTTCCCTCCGTAAGATGTTAAAAAATTAAAACGATTGGGACGCCTGAAGGCGACCCAATCGTTTCTACGGCAGTACGCTTATTCAGGCGCGATCCTGCTGCTCGCGAATCTTCGCAAAGCACTCGCTGCAGTACACAGGACGGTCGGACTTGGGCTCGAAAGGAACCTTCGCCTCGCCGCCGCACATGGCGCAGACAGCGGTGAAGAACTCGCGGGGACCACGAGCCGCGTTCTTGCGGGCATCGCGGCAGGGCTTGCAGCGCTGGGGCTCGTTCTGGAATCCACGCTCAGCGTAGAACTCCTGCTCGCCGGCGGAGAACACGAACTCCTGACCGCACTCTTTGCATACCAAGACTTTGTCTTCGAACATGTTTTACCCTCTCTTTTGATGATGATCGCCTTTCGGCTTTATTGCGCTCAGCTCCTGCTGATATCGCCAAGGAATGGTTGTCTCGCCAGTTTGCGGCGGATACGCTGCACGGCGTTGTCTACTGCCTTTTCCGTGCGCCCCACGGCTTCGGCTATCTGACGGTAGGAAAGCCCGTCGAGGAAGTGGAAAAGGACCTCTGTCTCAAACACGGACAAGCACCGTGAAAATGTGGAATAAAACTCTTTTTCGCTCTCTCTGGCAAGAACCTGTTCCTCAGGGGTACGCCTGAAAATTTCCGGCTGGGTCGCTGGGCCGACTTGGGATTCTTCTGAGAGGATGATATATTCCAATGACACGCCGTCATTCAGCGGGCCATGTTTCTTTCGTGAGGCGGCCTTTACGGCCTCCAGCACACGGTTGCGTATACAGGTCTCTGCAAATGTCTTGAAAGACGCTCCCGACGCCTCGTCATAGCGCCGAATGGCGGAAAGCAAACCGAGCATGCCCTCCTGGATGAGGTCCTCGCTGTCCCCTCCCGCGAGAAAATACGGGCGGGCGCACACACGGACCATGCGTCCATAGCGCTCTATGAGCTCTTCTTCCGCACCCGCGTCTCCCTTTGAAGCGAGACGCCACAGATCTGTATCTGAATATACATTATAATCAGTCATATCACAATCTGCTTTATGATTATATTACAAACTTCTGGAAAGTCAAGACAAATTGTCGATTTTATGCTCAAATATTATGAAATTTTTATAAGATATTCATTTCACAGGCTGAGCTGTTCCTGTTCCTGGGCGGGAAAATCCAGACCCAGGTGCTCATATGCACGGCGTGTGGCGCAGCGGCCTCTCGGCGTGCGCGTCAGGTAGCCCTGCTGGAGAAGGTAGGGCTCGTACACGTCCTCTATGGTCACGGCCTCCTCGTTTATCGTGGCTGCAAGGGTCTCCAAACCGACAGGGCCTCCGCCGTAGAACTCGATAATGCTGCGGAGCATTCGGCGGTCGAGGGCGTCCAGGCCCTGCTTGTCCACCTCGAGGCGGAGCAGCGCGTCGTTGGCCACCTCGCGCGTGATAACGCCGCCGGCGTTCACCTGTGCAAAGTCGCGCACGCGGCGGAGCATGCGGTTCGCGATACGCGGTGTGCCGCGAGAGCGGGAGGCTATCTCGTCCGCGCCGTCCGGCTCTATCTCGACGCCCAGTATGCCCGCGCTGCGGGTTATGATGCTGCGCAGCTCGTCAATCGTGTAGAGCTCCAGCCGGAGCGTCACGCCGAAGCGGTCACGCAGAGGCGCGGTGAGCTGGCCGGAGCGCGTCGTCGCGCCTATTAGCGTGAAGTGCGGCAGGTCCAGCCTTATAGAGTTGGCCGAGGGGCCCTTGCCGATGATGATGTCGATGGCGTAGTCCTCCATCGCGGGGTAGAGTATCTCCTCGACCGTGCGGTCCAGGCGGTGTATCTCGTCCACGAAGAGGATGTCGTTTTCCTGGAGGTTTGTCAGCAGCGCCGCCAGGTCGCCCGCCTTGGCTATGGAGGGACCGGAGGTCATGCGCATGTTGACGCCCATCTCGTTTGCAATGACCGCCGCAAGCGTGGTCTTGCCGAGCCCCGGGGGTCCGTGGAGCAGCACGTGGTCAAGCGGTTCGCCGCGCATCTTGGCGGCCTTTATGAACACGCTGAGGTTTTCCTTGACCTTCTGCTGGCCTATGTATTCCCTGAGCGTCCTCGGACGCAGCGAGACCTCCGCCGAGTCCTCGGGCAATATCGTCGTCGAGGTTATATATCTCTCCTCATTCTCGTCGGAAAAGCTGATGCTCAAGCGCGTTCACCTCACTTCATCATGTTCTTGAGCGCCGCCTTGATTATCTCCTCGGTGGTCAGCGCGGAGACGTCCACGCCCTTGAGCGCGAGCGTGATCTCAGCCGGGCCGTAGCCGAGGACGCCGAGCGCGGCGGAGGCGTCGGCGAGCTTGCCCTCACCCACCGGCGCGGTCACACCGGGCTTGACGGGCATTTCAAAGCCTGCGCTCTCCTTGGCGAGCTTGTCCTTGAGCTCGAGGATGACGCGCTGGGCGATCTTTTTGCCTATGCCGGGCGCCACGGTCAGGGCCTTCTCGTCGCCCGAGAGGATGGCCATGGACAACGCCTCCGGCGTGTGCGCCGAGAGTATCGAGAGCGCCGCCTTGGGCCCGACGCCCGAGACGCCGATGAGCAGGTCGAAACTGCGCTTCTCGCTCTTTGAGGCAAAGCCGAAGAGCTCGAAGGCGTCCTCCCTCACGCTCTCGGAGATGTAGAGCTTGGCGCGCTCGCCGTTTTTGAGCTGGGCGAGGGTGTTCAGGCTCACATTCACGAGATAACCCACGCCGTTGCAGTCTATGACGGCCATGCCCTGGCCGAGTTCGGCGACTTTTCCGTCTAGATGGTAGAACATACGCTGCCTCCTGTCTTGTCCGCCATGAGCGAGGTGGCGCTGCGTGCATGGCAGAGCGCTATGGCCACCGCATCCGCCGCGTCGTCAGGCTTTGGGGCCGTTTTGAGAGAGAGTATGCGCTTTACCATGTCGATGACCTGGCGCTTTTCCGCCCGGCCATAGCCTACGACGGCCTGCTTCACCTGGAGGGGCGTATACTCGTACACCGGCACGCCTGAGTGGTAGCAGGCGAGCAGTATGACTCCCCTGCCCTGGGCCACGGAGATGCCGGTTGTTATATTGGTGTTGAAAAAGAGTTCCTCGATCGCCGCGACGTCGGGCTTGAAGGTGCGGATGACCTCGCACATGTCCGCATAGATGCGGTCAAGCCGGCTGGAGAGGCTCGTCCCCGCCGGGGTGGTTATGACGCCGCAGCGGACGTAATTCTGTTTGCCCCGTTCGGAGTCGATGACGCCGAAGCCCACGATGGCGATGCCGGGGTCTATACCTAAAATGCGCATTTGCCGCCCCGCTTTCATCCTGATATTGTACCACAGCGCACAGGCTTTCGCAAGGTCACTCGCAGCGGCGCAGGACCTCGCCCAGCTCGGCCCAGGAGCTGACTTTGAGATGCTCGCACCGGGGCGGGTGCGGGCACTCGGGCTTGTAGGTGCACTTGAGCGGGCACTTGAACCAGATGGGGTACAGTCCGGAGCGTGCGGCACCCTCGACGTCGCATTCCACGTCGTCCCCGGCGAACCAGCAGTCCTCCGGCTCCAGCCCAGCGAGGCCCAGTGCGCGGCGGAAGATGTGCTCCGAGGGCTTTCTGAACACGCACTCGCTGGAGGCGACGATGAACTCAAAGTTGTGGAAGGGCAGGCACTCGTTTATGCGCCGTATCAGCGTGGCGCCGGAGAACGAGAGGTTGCTTATGACACCGGTGCGGATGCCCAGCTCCCGGCAGAGGGCCAGGAAGTCCTCTATGCCCTCCATGGGGAAGATAGGCTCCGTCGCGCACCAGCGGATGTACTCGAGCTCCTGCATCGACACGTCGAACTCGAGGCCCAGCGCGTCGAAGATGCTCTCGTCGAGCTTCAAGCCGTCCGTTTCAAGCTCCAGGGGCCGCATCTTTTTGAAGAGGTCGGCGTATATGCCGCAGCTGTAATCGTGCAGCTCATGTGCGCTTATGCCGCGGGGATTGCGCACGGCGTGCTCCATGGCGGCACGCCAACCGCGCTCGTAATCCTGCTCCGGCTCATAACAGAGGGTATGGCCGTAGTCGAATATCATCATCTTGGGCTTTTTCATGCTTCTGCCCCCTTCCGTGCGTTCATTTTACCATGCCGTGGGCATATGCGCAACGCAAAACCGGCGCGGTAGTCCGCGCCGGTTTTGCTTTGTGTTTTCCTCTCTCTTATGCCCCCGGATGTGCCTTGTTGTAGACATCCTTCAGCTGTTTTTTTACGATGTGGGAATAGACCTGGGTGGAGGAGATATCCGCGTGGCCCAGCATCTCCTGGATGGAGCGCAGATCGGCGCCGTTTTCCAGCAGGTGCGCCGCAAAGCTGTGGCGCAGGGTGTGCGGAGTGATGTCCTTCTCGATGCCCGCCTTTTTCTGATAGGTCTTGATGATCTTCCAGAAGCCCTGGCGGCTCATGCGCTCGCCGCTGATGTTCACAAAGAGGGACGGCTCGTCGGGCGAGGCTATCATCTGCGGGCGGATGAATTCGACATATTCCGAAAGGGCCTTGATAGCCGCCGGATAAAGTGGTATCATCCTTTCCTTGTCCTTACTGCGGCAGCGGATGAAGCCGGCGGGGAGATTCACGTCCGTTACGTCCAGGGAGATCAGCTCGCTGACCCTGATGCCAGTTGCATACAGCAGCTCCAGCATGGCGCGGTCACGGTAGCCCTTCATGTCCGTGCACTCGGGCTGCTCCAGCAGGAGCTCGACCTCTTTGCTGGTGAGTATCTGCGGCAGCTTCTGCACGGCTTTTTCCGGCACAAGGCCGGCGGCAGGGTTGTGGTCCACGATGCCCTGCGTGAGCAGCAGCGAGTAGAAACACTTGAGCGAGGCGATGCAGCGGCTGACTGTGGCGGGGGACTTGCCGTTGTGCCTGAGCCAGGCGATGTAGGCCGCAAGCTCGTCATCGTCGAGCGAGTCAAGACCCGGCAGGTCGTGCGCAGCGACATAGTCGCTCAGCTGTCTGACGTCCCGCATGTAGGAGGCAAGCGTGTTGGCCGATGCCTTCTTTACATCTGTCAGGTATTTTTCAAATTTCTCAAGACAGACGACATCCTGCAAAACACGTCTCCCCCCTTTTCCCCTATCTCTAAATAAGCAGCCGCACCAGCGGCGGAACGGCAAAGCACTCTATCGCCGCCGCGGCCAAAAGCATTACGGCCACGGCCAGAACACGGTCCTCCCCGCGTCTATATCGCGGCGGCAGAGGCCGGCGGACAAAGTGCGAAACGAGCCGCGCAGAAAACAGCTCGCCGCCGAAGGCGACAATGAACAGGCTTGGCACAGTCAGGAGCGCAGGCAGGCCCAGCACGACCAGTATGAGCGCCACGCCCTGCTCCGGATAAGCCGAAGCAACGCAGGCGGCCGTGCACGAGAGGGCGAAGCCCCTGAAGGCAAGCGTCGCCGGTATTAGCAGCACCCCGGCAAGCGAGGTGGAAAAAAGCAATACAATAAGGTGGTACTTGGCGCAGGAAAAGAGCAGGGAAAAATAGGAATCAGAGCCGTATACGCTTCCGTCCCCGGGCAGAACGCCCTCAGCCGCGGAAAGCTCTCCGGAGCCGATCAGCGAACCGCCGACGGCGCCGGCTATGAAGGCCGCCGAGATGATGAGCAGGGTGAACGCCTCTCCGCCCTGACGCATCAACCGGGCCGTATCTATATGTGGAAGACGGCGCCCCGGCGTCACCGGAGCTCACCCCAGCAGCGCAGGGGGATAATGCCGCAATTTACATAATTCAAGTAGGCACAATATAATACAAATTCCATCCGTAATCAAGTCCTTTGTCAAAATAAGTGCATTTTTGTGAATTATGCCTATGTATTATGTTAACAGTATTATGTCAACCGCGTCTACCAGCCCTCGGAAAAATGCTTGAAAATACAGGCATAGTCACAATATTTAGTGCGTTGTTTTTGGCTCCACAACAACATGTTGGTAATCATTTTGCGATTATGTCTACCTGGGCAAATTATTACTCTCTGTAATATAGTTATTTCCTGCGTGCCCGTTTTTTACGTTTGCCGCCCCCGCGGTTCAAACAGAGCGCCCCGCCGAAGGCGCCGCCCGCAACCGCGGCTATCACGTGGCGCAGGCAGTCGGCAGACACAGCCCCCTCCCCCTGGGCCATGAGCGATACTACCACCACCGCCGCCGCAATCGCCGCACCGGCAATGAGGCCCGATGGCAGGGGCGCCGAGCCCCGGCGTTTTGCCGCAGCGGCGCCGCCCGCGGCTGAGCCGAAGAACAGGCAGGCGATGACGAGTTCGCCCGCCAGCGCATAAGGCAGTATCTGTCTTTCAAGCAGCACTGCGGTCAGGTACATCAGCACTGCCGCCGCCACAGCGCCGAGCGCTGGGCCGAAAACGTACCACCTCAGGCGTGACCTCTTGTTCCCTTTCCTTTCCACACTTGTCTGCATATAAAATTCCCCCCGACGCGGATGTTTTGTACATCCTATTGCGTCGGGGGGAATTTAATGACTTGGCGCGGACTTATTCGCCCTTGCCCTCGTCTATTTTGTTTTCCTCGCCGGAGGTCTTGGCAGCGTTCTTCTTGCCCTTGGCGGCCTTGGCGGCAGCCTCCTGGGCGGCACGCTGCTTCTCCTCGCGGACGTTAGAGGAAATGGCCCACTTGGTGACCTGCATGCGGACACGGTCCTCGCCGGTCTCGAAGGTGATGGTATCCTCGGTGACCTGGACAACTTTGCCCATTATGCCGCCGATGGTGACGATCTCATCGCCGATGCTGATGTTGTTGCGCATCTCGGTGAGTTTCTTCTTCCTCTTGTTTTCCGGACGGATGAGGAAGAAATAGAATACGACGAAGATGATGACCAGGAACAGGATCGACGACATTCCGCCGAGCCCGCCGGTCGCAGCTGCGTCTGCTGACAGGACATTGTAGAACATTTGTAAACCTCCAACCTGAGAAAATGTACAGCGTGTCAATTATAACCTCATATTTTCCTAAATGCAAGAAAATTATATCCGCGTATCCAAAATCTTTGAGTATTTCTCACGGAATGCGGCGTAGCGCCCCTCGTCAAGCGCGGTGCGGATGCGGCGCATGAGGTCGTTGTAGAACCAGAGATTGTGCGTTACGGCAAAGCGCATGGCCAGCATCTCCTCGGCTTTGAAGAGGTGGCGGACATAGGCGCGGGAGTAACGGCGGCACACGGGGCAGTCGCAGCCGGGGGCGATGGGGCCCTCGTCGCGCTCATATTTGGCGTTTTTGATGTTGATTATGCCCTCCCAGGTGAAGAGATGGCCGTGGCGGCCGTTGCGCGCGGGCATTACGCAGTCGAAAAAGTCCACACCGCGCCAGACGGACTCTATGATGTTCCCCGGGGTGCCGACGCCCATGAGATAGCGCGGGCGGTCCTTGGGCATGTGCTCCTCGACGGCCGAGATGGTGTCGTACATCTCCTCCGCCGTCTCGCCCACAGCTAGGCCGCCTATGGCGTAGCCGGGCAGGTCCAGGTCGGCGATGCGCTTCATGTGGTCGATACGTATGTCGTGGAAAACCGCGCCCTGGTTGATGCCGAAGAGCACCTGGCCGGGGTTCACGGCGTCGGGCTCGGAATTGTACTGCGCCAGCGCCTTTTTGCAGCGCTCCAGCCAGCGGACCGTGCGGTCGCAGCTCTGGCGGACATACTCATACGGCGAGGGGATCTTGATGCACTCGTCAAAGGCCATGGCGATGTCGGAGCCGAGGTTGGACTGTATCCGCATGCTCTCCTCCGGGCCCATGAAGATATGGCGGCCGTCGACGTGGCAGTTGAAGCGCACACCGTCCTCCCCTATCTTGCGCAGCTCAGCAAGGGAGAATATCTGGAACCCGCCGCTGTCCGTGAGGATGGGCCCGTCCCAGGTCATGAACTTGTGCAGCCCGCCGAGCGACTTTATGAGCTCGTCCCCCGGGCGGACGTGGAGGTGGTAGGTGTTTGAAAGCTCTATCTGGCAGCCGATCTCGCTGAGGTCTTTTGCCGAGAGCGCGCCCTTTATCGCGCCCTGGGTGCCGACGTTCATGAACACCGGCGTCTGCACCGTGCCGTGCGGGCAGGTGAATTCACCGCGTCTAGCGTGGCCCTCTGTCTTTATGAGTTTGAACATTTAAAGCCCCCTGTTGCGCCAGTTCGCGCTCTTTGAATATTATCCCGGCGCCGCCGGATTGTCAACCGCGTTTTGGCTCTTGATAAGCGCTGAGAGACTGTGCTATTATATAGGGAAATATAAAAATTCGCAATGGGGTGGAATCGTCTTGAAGATACAGGAGTCAGCGGAAAATTACCTTGAAGCCATACTTGTCATCCACAACAGGCAGGGCAACGTCCGTTCCATAGACATTGCAAACGAGCTCTCCTTCTCCAAGCCGAGCGTCAGTGTGGCGATGAAGAATCTGAGAACCAACGGCTATATAGATGTCGACAAGGACGGCTTCATCACCCTGCTCGACAAGGGCCGGGAGATCGCCGAAAAGATCTACGAGCGGCACACGCTCATCTCCGGCTGGCTGACCGCCATGGGCGTGAGCCCGGAGGTCGCCGCCGAGGACGCCTGCCGCATCGAGCACGTCATCAGCGCCGAGACCTTTGAGGCCCTCAAGGCCCACGTCTCCGGCAAAACGGGAGAAAAATAAGGAGAGGGGCTCCCCTCTCCTTTTTCAATTCTCCAGCCAGGGCTTCAGGCGGTGGAAATAGAGCCTGTCGCCAATTATGAAGCAGATGACGAGCAGCGCTATGCCTCCGAAGATGAGCACCATGAAGCTCGCGACCCAGTTGTAGAAAAAGCCGGGCAGGTCATTGCCCCAAATGAGCTCCGGGATGACCTCGAACATCCAGAGCAGCAGCTTTCCAATAATGACGAACACGACGGCGGAGACCAGCAGCGAGAGTCCCCTGTCCTTGCCGTAGCAGTCGGGCTTTTTAAGCCAGTTTTTCATCCTGTCGTCATACAGGACGTAGCCGAGGACAATGCTTCCCACGGCGGCGATGACATAGGGCCAGGGGCCGGAACGGATCAGCAAACTCAGCAGCTTGCCCGAGACATAAAACAGGCAAACTGCGATGAAAAGCGGGATGACTCTGTCCTTTTCCACACGCACACCCCCTTGTTTTATCCAATTTCAGTATATCATCTGCCCATTGTCCGTGTCAACAACGGCAAAGGCCGGAGGCGGATTTACCGTCTCCGGCCTCTAATATATGATGTATTTACGCCAGGGCCTTGCCAAGCGCCTCGCAGGCTGCCTGAGCCGCGGCGTCGGGTGCGTCGGCGCAGATGACGCTTCCGCAGGCAAGGACTGCGCCATAAGACTTCGCCGTGGCCTCCCAGGAGCGCATCCACTCGCCGTCGCCCCAGCCATAGGAGCCGAAGAGTGCTGTCTTTTTGCCCTTCAGCGCAGACTTGCAGGCGGAGAACATGGGCTCGAACTCGTCCTCCTCCAGCTGCTCCGAGCCCATCGCCGGGCAGCCGAAGGCGGCGGCGTCATATGCGGCCAGCTTGTCCGGCCCGAACTCGGCGGCGGTCAGCAGCTCGACCTCGGCTCCAGCGGAACGTGCGCCCTCGGCGACGCTCTTTGCCATGGCCTCGGTGTTGCCCGTGCCGCTCCAGTATACTACTGCGATCTTGCTCATTGATATTACCTCTTTTCAAATATTCTCGCTCAGGCGCAGACAGTAAGCTGCTGCACCGTTTTTCCTCTGCTCCAGAGCCTGGTGTATATGTCCCGGCAGCGGCGGAAGCGCTCGAACTGCCTCGCCGCGCTCTGCTCGTCGCCGTAGACCTGCCACCAGCCCGTGAGCTTGCTGTTCCGCCCCCGGTTTTTGATGTAGCCGAGCACGTCGCAGAGCGGATAGCCCAGAAACAGGCCGATCTCGTGCGGGAACTCGGCTCCCTCGCAAAAGCGCTCACGCAGCCGGGCAAGGGCGTATTCCGGCTCCGTCGTGGCGTAGCCGCACCGGGCAAGGAGCTCCGCCGCCCCCGCAGAGGCCAGGTCGCGCTCGAGCTGCGAGCGGCGGTACATGTACACCAGCGCCCGGCGGCCGTTATAGCGCAGCAGCGTTATGGAGATGCCCTTGCCGCTCAGCCGGCGGTCCCATTGGCCTATCTGCCTGAGCAGCTCGCCCGTCTCCGGCGTGTCCACGCAAAAGAGCGTGCCGGTCTTGAGACTTGCCAGCGTGGGGGCTCCCTGCTCTATCATGTACTTCTCCAGCGGCGCCATGTTACGCCTCAGGCCGTGGCGCCGTGCTCGATGAGAGCCGAGCGCAGCGCAGTACTGCTGCTGGTGTGTACGCGCGCGACAGGCACGCTGTTCCTCTTTGCCTCCTGGATGACGCTCAGCGCCATCTTGTGCGAGACGGTGCTGATAAAGAGAATCAGCAGGTCTGGCGTGCCGACCTTCTTCTTCAGTGAACCGCTCTGTTTTGTATAGACCTTGGCCTTGCAGCCGTGCTCGCGGCAGATGCTCTCGTACTGCCCGGCCATGCACTCGTTGCCGCCTACGATAACTACGCTCATGCTCATCACCTTTCGTTTAGTTAGCAATAGCTAACCTCTGGTTTAAAATATATCGGCTCTCGCCGTTCGTGTCGTTTTAGTTAGCTTCCACTAACCTCTGCGGATATTGTACTACCATCGCGCTCAAAGGTCAAGTATTTTTTGCGCCGGGCGGAAATCAGCGCCCGGCGCAGCAGTTTTGGTCATTTCAAGGCGGCGAGGATGTACTTTTCGTTCTCGCGCAGGCGGTCCTCGGTGGGGCTCAGTTCGATGGCCTTGCGCACGGCGGCGAGCGCCTCGGCGTAACGGCCGGTGTAATAGAGGCCCAGCGAGAGATAGTCATAGGGCAGACTGCCCCAAGACTCCGCCTCGCAGATATAGGTGCGCGGGCGCTCCGTTATCCTCAGCGCGGCACGGCACATGTGGACAAGGCCGTCCCAGTCCTTTTCCGCGTACAGCAGCTTTGCCATGTCGAGATACGGCTCACGCAGATGGGGCGCCTCACCGATAGCGCGCCAGAGCCAGCGCTTGGCCTCCCCCGCCCTGCCCAGGGCGTTCTGGCAGCGGGCTATATAGCGCATGGAAGCGCAGCGCTCGTCGGCCCAGGTTGCGCTCGGCATGGAGAGGTGGTGCTCAAGGGTGCGGATGGCGTCCTCCCAGCGGCGGTAAAAGTAGTATTCACGCCCCAGGTAGTGCATGTTCCGGTCGTCGTCCGGGCACTCGGCGACCGACATCTCCAGCAGCGGCAGGTACTGGCTGCGGGGCTTGGTGTCGTCCGCGCGGTGGTCGAGCTGGATGCCCTCTATGTAGATCTGGCGCGTCGGCTCCGGCACTGTGCGCTCAAGCACCTCGTGGACCGGGTGCGTCCAGCGGTAGCCGTGGCGGGAATGCATGTTGTTGAGCCAGAACACGAAGCCCTCGGAGCCGTCCGGGTTGAAGTTCCAGGTGTAGCGATAGGCGGCGCGGGTGGTGTCCGGCTTCCAGGCCGCCTCGAGCAGCGCGCGCCAGCCGGGGTGAAAGAGCTCGTCGATGTCTGTGCAGACGCAGACGTCCGCGTCCTCCGGCACCATCTCCAGCGAGCGGTTCCGAGCCGTGTCAAAGCGCCAGGGTTTGAACACCTCAGCCTCCACGATCGCGCCCTCGCCGCGGAGGAGCTCCACCGTGTTGTCCTCGGAGCCGGTGTCGAGAACGTAGATGCCGTCGGCCTCCGACATCGACTTCATCCAGCGCAGGGCGAATTTGCTCTCGTTTTTGCATATGGCATAGACGTAAACTTTCATTTGCCCCTCCTGCTTTTAAAAGGAGGACGGCGCTGCGGCCGTCCTCTCAGACTTGGTTATTCGGACAGGATGCCGGCGCTGCGCAAATTCGCGAGCAGCTCGTTGAACTGCGTCACGATGTCGCCGGTGCCGGTGGCGTCGGAAACGGCCGACGCGGCTCTGAGCACAGCTCCGCCGGCAGGGCCGGTGGGTCCAGTCGGTCCGGTCGGGCCGGTCGGGCCCTCAGCGCCGGTGGCTCCGGTGTCGCCCGTCGGGCCGGTGGGACCGGTGGGGCCTTCAGCGCCGGTGTCGCCGGTGGGACCGGTCGGACCGGTAGCGCCTTCTGTGCCCTGGGCTCCGGTGTCACCTGTGGGTCCAGTGGGACCGGTCGGGCCGGTGGGACCCGCCTCGCCTTCAGCGCCGGTGGGACCGGTGGGTCCAGTCGGGCCGGTGCCGGAGGGGCCGGTAGGACCGGTGGGTCCGGTGGCTCCCGTAGCGCCCGTGGGTCCGGTGGGGCCAGTCGGGCCGGTCGGGCCTTCGGCACCCGTGGCGCCGGTGTCACCAGTGGGTCCCGTCGGGCCGGTTGGACCGGTCGGGCCGGTGCCAGAGGGGCCGGTAGCGCCCGTTGCGCCCGTCGGGCCGGTGGGTCCGGTGGGGCCGGTCGGACCGGTGCCGGAGGGGCCGGTGGCGCCCGTTGCGCCTGTCGGACCGGTGGGTCCGGTCGGGCCGGTCGGGCCGGTGCCGGAGGGGCCGGTGGCGCCTGTTGCGCCCGTCGGACCGGTAGGT
>CAUAHS010000003.1 GCA_958428885.1 uncultured Eubacteriales bacterium | reverse complement strand
GGAGTCCAGAGGCAAAGCCTCTGGCTGCCCGCCGCAGCGGGCGGAATCCCCTTGTGCTTAAAAAGGTCAGGAAGGGGGTCAAAGGGGGAAACCCTACCAAGAAGTTTCCCCTAAATATTTACGTATTGAACGCTCCCGCCGGCTCCAGCCTCTCGCCGCCCAGGATGTCCGCCGCGGCGGAGACGTATTCCTCCGGCCTGCGGGACTTGGCGAGGCGCTTCATCGCCTTGGCGGAGTCGGGGAAGAGACAGCGGAGATAGCCCCAGAGCTCCTTCATGCGCAGCATGGCCGAGCCGGCGGAGCCGAAGTCGCGGCAGCAGGTGTCGTATATCTCGTCGTGGAAGGCCCGGAGCGCCTCACGCTCAACGCCTTCTCCGCCGCGTATAAGCGAGAACAGCGCGGGATTTGCCGCCGCACCTCTGCCAAGCATGATCGCCGCCAGACCAGGAAAACGCGCTTCAAGAACCCGCGCGGTCTCAGCCGTAAAGACGTCCCCGTTGTAGCAGAGCGGCCAGGGGCCGTCCTCCGGGAAGTACTCAGGCCTCGCGGGCAGTTTGTACATGTCCCGGCGCACGCGGGTGTGAACGATGAGCTCGGAGATGGGGAAGCGCCGGTAGATGTCCAGCAGCGCGGCAAACTCCGCCGGGTCCTCGACGCCGAGGCGGGTCTTGACCGAGATGCGGGGCATTCCCGGTTCCGAGAATATGCGCCCGAAAAACGCCTCCAGCTCCTCCGGAAAGGCCAGAAAGCCCGAGCCCTTGCCCTTGGCGGCGACAGTGCCGGAGGGGCAGCCGAGGTTGAGGTTCACCTCGCCGTAGCCCATGTCCGCAAGCAGCTTTGCCGCCCAGATGAAGTCCCCCGGGTCGCGGCAGAGGAGCTGCGGCACGAGGGGCACCCCCTCATTTCGGACGGGGTCCAGTTCCCTGGCAGAACGGGGCGGCAGGACGTGCTCGCGCGTGGGCGAGTAGAAGGGCGCAAAATATTTGTCCGCCGGGGCGAAATAACGCACGTGCGCCCGGCGGAAGGCATAGCCCGTGACGCCCTCGAGGGGCGCAAAATAGAGCTGCAAGACCGGTTTCTCCTTCCCGCGGGCCTATTCGCCGCCGAATACGGCGGTCACGCGGGCGCCCGTACCCGCGTTTTCTATGACAAGCCGCCCGCCGTGGCGGCGGCAGAGTATGTCGCAGATGTTCAGACCCAGGCCCAGGTGCTCAGAGCCGCCGCCCTCGCCCTTGTAAAATGGCGCCGTGGCCTTTTCGAGCCCCTCGCGCGTGAAACCGCCGCCGTCGTCCGTCACGGCGACACGCATGGCTCCGTTCACAAGCGAGAGGTCGATGTCCACGCGAGAGCGCGCGTATCTGGCGCTGTTCGAGAGGATATTGCCGCAGACCTGCATGACGACCTCGATATCCACCTCCGCCGTGCCGTCCGCGTGCGTGACGCACACCTCACGTCCGGCGAAGAGTATCTCCGCCGTCTCCCGCAGGCCCTCGGCTATGGCCGAGAGCTGCATAGGCGCGCGCTTCACCTCCACGTCCTCCATGCGCTGGAGATTAGACATGGCGTCCGCATAGCGGACAAGGCGCTCGATATGCGTCTTCATGACGCCGACGTCCGCTGCAGCCTCGCTGCCAGGTGGCAGTTCGGCCTCAAGCAGAGAGGCCCGACCGCGCAGGACGGTCAGCGGGGTGCGCAGGTCGTGGGCGAAGGCGGCGTTAAGGCGGCGGCGCTCCTCCATCTGCGCCCAGTGCTCGCGGTTGAGCTCCAGCAGCGCCGCACGCATCTTCTCAAAGGACTCGCAGAGCCGCCCCAGCTCGTTGCCGCAGGGGACCTCAACCGTGAAGCCCAGGTCGTTTTCCGCGATCTTCTCCGACGCGGCGTTGAGTATTTCGATGGGCCGCTTTAGCTTGCGCCGGTAGAAGATGACGGCGCAGAGGATGATGGCGCCGAGGTAGGAGACGGGTATAGCCAGGGCCTGCAGCGCGCGGCACACGTAGTCGAGGGACTTGTCCTCGGCGCTGTACTCGGGCATGATGATCACACCGCCTACGTCGCTCACGAGGCTGCCCTCGTCATAGGGGACGCTGCCGCTGTCAACGGCATGGCCGTCCGCATTGTAGATGACATAGACCTCGGCGTCGTTCGTATAGCCGTACTCTGCGTACCCGCCCTCGGGGATGGGTACCTGCTTGGCCTGGTCGCGGTATTTGTAGTATAGGTCAATCCGCGTGTTGTCCAGCGCGTTAATGACCACGGCGCAGACGAAGGTCGCGGCAAGGGCGGTGACGACCATGTAGAGCACGAAGGAAAGGCGCAGCGGCATGTTTTTGAGCCTGCGCCGGCGGCGCTCGTTTGCGGCCTTTATCTTGCCCAACGGTAGCCGACCCCCCAGACGGTCTCGATGTACTGCCTCTCGCAGCCCGCGGCGGCGAGCTTGGCGCGGATGCGCCGGACGTGCTCGGAGATGACGCTCGAGTCGCCCTCGCCGTCTATGCCCCAGACGCGTTCGTAGATGCGCTCGCGGTCGAACACCATGCCGGGGTTCTGCGAGAGAAACTCCACTATGTCGAATTCCCGACGGACGAGGCCCAGCTCGTGCCCGGCCCAGGTGACCTTGCGGTCCGTGTAGTTTATGACGAGCTCGCCGTCAAAGCGGAGCTCGGAGGCCGAGCCGTGGCGGCGCTCACGCCTCAGGTGCGCGTCCACGCGGGCGGCCAGCTCGTCGAGCGAGAAGGGCTTGACGACATAGTCGTCTCCGCCGGCGGCAAAGCCCCGGAGTTTGTCGCTCTCCTCAACGCGGGCGGTCAGAAAGATTATGGGGCAGGCGACGTGCTGGCGGATGCGGCGGCAGACCTCGAGTCCGTCGAGGTCCGGCATGTTCACGTCCAGCAGTATGAGGTCCGGCGCCCGCCCGGCCTGGCGCACGGCTTCCTCACCGCTCGAGGCACGCATGATCTCGTAGCCGCGGGAGGCGAAGCAGCGGGCGAGGGTGTCTACTATATCGGGCTCGTCGTCGGCGATGAGCAGTTTATCGGCCATTTTCGGGTCCCTCCTCGGCCTTGGGGTGCTGTTTGTGCTCCAGGTGCTCCTGATGTACGCGGCAGATGCGGCGGTATATGAGCAGGCCGACGCCGCTTATGAGCAGCGTCACGCCCAGGGCGACGGCGGCAAAGACGTAGTTCTGCACGCCGAGCGCGCTGCCGCCGATGGTGGAGGTGACGATGGACGGGATGCGTGCCACGGTGGTTATCCAGAACCAGGTCCAGGGCCCCATGCCCGTCAGCGGGGCGAAATAGCTGAGCAGGTCCTTCGGCGTGCCGGGGATGAGCATCAGCAGAAACATCAGCGTGTTGCGCCGCCTCGTGTCGCGCAGAAAGCGGAGGGACTCTATCTTTTCCTTTGAGAAGAAGATCTCCACCGCCCGGACGCCGAAGCGGCGGACGAAGAAATAGATGGCCATGCTGCCTATCGTGGTGCCCGCGAGGCAGAGCAGGGTGCCCTCCACGGCGCCGAAGGCGTAGCCCGCGCCGAGCTCCATGGGCTCGCCGGGGATGATGGCGACAAAGACCTGCAAAAACTGCATGCCGAGGAACCAGACGCGGCTCATCACCCCGCCGGAGTCCACCCAGGCGCGGAAATGCTCCGGCTCGGAGACGAATTTGAGCATGGGCCGCCCAACAAACCAGGCTATGGCCACCGTCAGCAGTATGAACACGGCGATGGAGGCAGCGGCGATATATTTTTTTGCCTTGTCGGACAGCTCTGGCCTGTTGTGAGACTGCATAGTTCTCTCCCCTGTAAAAATCTGCGCAAGCGGCGGCTAAGGGCATGGTAGTACCGACCATGGTCCGTGTCAAGCCTGCAAAGCGCCGGAACGGGTCGTCAAAAGGTGTACGCAGTTCATTTTGTTCATCTCCCGCAACAAACATAACGGCGGGAAATCAACATTTCATCTATTAACCCGAAAATTCAGTACAGTAGCGAAAAAAACCTTGTAATTCGGAGAGCGCGGTGTTATCATTTGATTTATTATCGCGGATAATATACCCAAACGCGAGAGAGTTAAGATGCTAAGAGGAGGAACAAGAAATGAAGCTCAGGATCTCAGACCGTATGTCCAAGCCCGATTTTCAGGGCGATTTTACCGCAGCCATACTCAAGGCCGCCGCATCTCCGGACGTAATATCCTTTGCCGGCGGACTTCCGAACCCGGACTCCTTTCCTGTAAAGGAGATGGAGGCAGCGGTGACGAAGGTCCTTGAGCGGGACGGCGTACGTGCCCTTCAGTACAGCAACACCGAGGGCTATCTGCCGCTGCGCAAGTTCATCTCCGACCGCTATAAGAAGCAGGGCGTCGACTTTGCGCCCGAGAACATCATCATCACCAACGGCTCCCAGCAGGCGCTCGACATGATCGCGGCCACGCTCATCAACCCGGGCGACCCCATCGCCGTTGAGAAGCCCAGCTATCTCGCCGCGCTCCAGACCTTCCACCTCTACGACCCGAAGGTCTGCTCCGTCAGCCTGAATGACGACGGCATCGACTGCGACGAGCTGGAACGCGTCCTCAAGGAGAACGACCCGAAGTTCATCTATGTCATCCCGAACTTCCAGAACCCCACCGGCCTCACCTACACCCAGGCCGTCCGTGAGCGCGCGGCTGAGATCCTCAAGGCCGCCGGCACCCCGGTAATCGAGGACAACCCCTACGGCGAGCTCCGCTTCCACGGCGAGGGCGGCAGCTCCTTTGCCGAGCTGCTCGGCGAGCAGTGTGCGGCGATGGGCACCTTCTCCAAGATCGTCGCCCCCGGCATGCGCATCGGCTGGATCGCCTGCAAGCAGCCCGAGCTCTACGCCAAGCTGCTGGCCTTCAAGTCCACCATGGACCTGCACACCAACATCTTCGGCCAGATGGTCCTCGCCGAGTACCTGCTCGACAACGACCTCGACGCCCAGATCGAGAAGATCAAGGTCATGTACCGCGAGAAGGCCGAGAAGATGATGGACTGCATGGCCAAGGACTTCCCCGAGAGCGTCAGCTACACCAAGCCCGAAGGCGGCATGTTCATCTGGGCCACCATGCCCGAGGGCCTCAAGGCCGTCGACGTCATGCAGGCCGCCGCTGCCAAGGGTGTGGCCGTCTGCCCCGGCGACCCGTTCTATGAGGAGGACCGCGGTGTGCGCACCATGCGCATCAACTACTCCAACAGCTCCGACGAGGCCATAGAGAAGGGCATCAAGATCCTTGGCGACACCATCAAGGAGATGCTCGCAAAGTAAGCAGAATATAACACAAAAAGCCCGCCTGCGGAAGAGATTTTCCGCGGGCGGGCGATTTTTTATGTTTATTTCAGGTAATGCTCCATCCACTCGGTTATCTCCCGCAGCCGCCTTATGCGGTTTTCCGGCTTGCCGGAGCGGGAGAGCTCGTGGTTCTCGCCGTGGAAGATGCAAAGGCGCGACTCCACGCCGTGTTCGCGGACGGCGTAGAACATCTGCAGGCCCTCGGAGAGCGGGCAGCGGTAGTCCTCGTCCGAGTGCAGGAAGAGCGTCGGCGTCGTGACGCGGTCGGCGTAGGCGACCGGGGACTGGGCCCAGATCTTCTCAAGGCCGTTCCAGGGGCTGCCGCCGACCTGGTCCTCGGCGAAGTACCAGCCGATGTCGGAGGTGTTGTGGAAGCTGGTCCAGTTCGCGATGCTCCGCTGGCTGGCGGCGCACTTGAAGCGGTTCGTGTGGCCGATTATCCAGTTGGTCATGAAGCCGCCGTAGCTGCCGCCGGTGACGCCGAGTCTGTCGGGGTCGATGAAGTCGCAGCGCTCGAGCACGGTGTCCACGAACTGCATGAGGTCGGCGTAATCCTGCTCGCCGTAGCAGCCTCGGATGTCGGCAAACTCGTCCCCGCCGCCGTCGCCGCCTGTGGGGTTGCAGAACATGACCGCAAAGCCCTGCGAGGCCCAGAACTGCATCTCGTGGAAATAGCAGCTGCCGTAGACCGTCTTGGGCCCGCCGTGGACGTCGAGAATGGCGGGGTACTTTTTGCCCGGCTCCATGTCACCGGGCTTTATCACCCAGCCCTCGATCTCACGTCCGCGGGAGTTTACAAAATTCAGCGGCTCCGGCACGGAGTAGGCGTACTCGGCGCAGATGGCGGCGTTGAAGTCCGTGAGGGCGGTCTCCGTGCCGTCCGGGGCTATGTACATTATCTCGCAGCCGGCGTTGCCGCGCATGGCCGAGACGGCAAAGCCGTCCTTCCAGAGCGCCGCCGCGGCTATGTTGAGACCAGGTTTTGTGACGCAGCGCGCCAAGCCCGTGGCCTCGTCCACGGCCAGGATGTGGGCGGAGCCGCCCTGCGTGTCGAGGAAGTAGAGCTCACCGCCCCGCTCGTACTCGTCGCCGGAGAAGTTCGCCCCGGCCTTTATGTCGCTGCCCACGCTGTTGCCGAAGCAGTGCGCGCCATCCCCGAGGACAAGACGCCAGGCGCCGTTTTCACGCAGGTAGAGCGAGGGGTTCTGGTTGAGGCCGCAACTGTCGTGGGTGTTAACCAGCGCGGCTATGCGGCCGTCCGCGAGGGGCGTGGACCAGTAGTGCGAGGCGCCCTCAGCCACTGTGATGTCCTCAATGGCCAGCGTGCCGGTGTCGAGGAGGCAGAGCCGGTCGCTGAGCGGCATGCTGCCAGTCCAGTCCACGGCGGTGAAGCTCAGATGTCTGCCGTCGGGGGAGAGGCCGCCGAGTTCGGCGTCGGTGTTCTCGCCGGTGAGGAAGCGGTAAGCGCCGTCTTCCCAGATGCCGAGGCGGCTGCGGCTGCCGTTTACAAAGCCCCGGCCATTGAACCAGAAGGGCAGCTCGTCCACAACCGTGCACGCGGCTTTATCCTTCTTGAGCGCCTCGGCGGCCTTTTTGGCGTCGCCGCCGGCCTTGGAGAGGGCCCGCTCCCAGTCGCGGGAGACGGTGGCCGTGAAGAGGAAGCGGCCGCCGCCGAGGAAGCGCACCTCGCCCACGGAGCAGTCGAGACGGCAGAGCTCGCGCGCCTCGCCGCCGTCGTAGGGCAGGACGTACAGCACGGTCAGCGGCTCGCCCGCCTCAGCGCGCTCCTTGTCCTTCTTCTCACGCAGGGCGGAAAAGACCACGCCCTCGTCCGTGAGCCAGAAGCCCGAGACGTCGCCGGCGGAGGTCAGCCGCCGGGCTTTGCCGTCCCGCAGCACCCAGAGGTCCGAGGCGTAGCGGTTCTCGTCGAGCACCGCGCGCTTCACGCAGAAATACAGCTCATCCCCGCGCGCTGCGACGCTGTGCGGCCTCAGAAAGCGGGAAAAATGCTCATAATCGACCTTTTTCAAGTCTCTCTATCCCCTTTATCCAACAGTTTAACGGCAAGCACGCCGAAGGGAAAACCTATCGACGCACCGCAGAGGTTCAAAATGAGGTCGTCCACGTCCGCCGAGCCGACAAGCAGCAGCGCCTGCGCCGCCTCAACGACTACGATGGCGAGGGCGCAGACGAGGAGAAAGCGCCAAAAGCGCCGGAGCGTCCGGAAAAGCAGCGGCAGAAACAGCCCCAGCGGCACGAACATGACGACGTTGCCGGCGAGGTTTATTAGAGCGTGGCGTGCGAGGTATCCATCCTGCGAGGCGAGTGTTTTCAGGAATCCCTCAATGGTGTGAAAAGGCAGGAAGTTCACGCTCCAGCCCACCCATTTCCAGTATTCGCCGCTCCAGACCGCCATGCTCAACTGCTGCAAAAAGCGCCCGCGCAAAAAGAGCAGCCAGAGCATGACGAGGCAGTAGAGCGCAAATAGCGCCCAGATCGCAGCCTTTACGCCGCGTCTCATGGCCTCAGGCTCCGCTCGGGCCAGGGCTCGAGGCATTGGCCGGAGACGAGGAAGGCCCGCTCCGCCAGCCGTGCAAGGGGCGTGTCCGAGAGGGAGTCCGAGTAGAACTCGGCTATCTCCACGTTGGGATACTCCTTATAGAAGCGCGTGACCTTCTCCTCGCCGTGGTTGTTCTCGCCCAACGTCCAGCCGCTGTGCTTGTCCACGCGCGAGGCCATGAGCCGGAAGCCGAAACGCTCCGCCACCGGCCGCAGCAGGAATTCCGGCGAGGCGGAGGAGACGATGTCGTCCGGCCGCCGACGCGCGAGATACCAGGCGTTGATGTCCGAGATGTGCGCCGCCCAGAAGCGCGAGACCTCGGCGTCTATGTCCGGGATGAGGGCGAGAAAGCGGTAAAATACCTCCTTCACCCGCGTCTTGGACACGAGTCCGAGCGGCATTCCCGGCAGCATCGGCACGGCGCCGAGCGCGGGGGCGAGCACCCGGGGGTACCTCCTCAGGCAGTGGAGGAAGAAGGCCTCGGTGCTGTCGTAGGGCAGTATGGTCTTGTCGAAATCGTAGACGTTTACCTTTTCCATATCAGGCTCCAAATATCCGGTAATATGTGACCGCGAAGGCCTCGCGGATGAAGTAGTTGAGCATGAGCGTGGGCCAGGTCGTGTGCCCCGCCACGCCCCAGGCCTCAACGCCGAGGTCGGCGGCCATCATCTTGGCGCGGCAGAGGTGGTATTCGCTGGTCACGATGGCGCAGTTGCCGTCCGGCTCGCCCCCGGCGGCGCGGATGAGCTCAAAGGAGAACTCGAGGTTCTCCATCGTGGAGGTGGCCTTGTCCTCGACTATTATGCGCGAGGGGTCAATGCCCTTGGCCTCCAGCCAGACGGACATGGCCTCGCCCTCCGTCATGGTCTCGCCCGGGCCCTGGCCGCCGGAGACCACGGCGACGCAGTCCGGGTGCGCCTCCAGCCACTCGAGCGCGGCGTCCAGGCGGTTCCGGAGCGAGAGCGAGGGCACGTCCCCGTGCAGGCCAGCTCCGAGGACGATGATATAGTCGCAGTCGTCCGGCGCATCCGTCCGCGCTGCCTTGACTATGGGTATCTCGATGATGACGAACACGACGAGACCGATTATGAGCAGCACTGTGACGACGATGCGGAGCACCCGCCCGGCAAAGCGGTAAAAGACTATGAGCACCGCGATGAGCGCGAGCAGCGCCGCAAAGTAGGTGTGCCCCGTTGCGACAAAGGCGAATACCGCCGCCGCGGCGAGCAGTATGATGACGACTATGAGCCAGAGCTTATTCTTCATCTTGCAGTTCCTCCCATCTGGAGTAGAGCGCGTCCAGCTCGGGCGAGAGGCGCGCCTTTTCGTCTTCCAGTTCCATTAGACGCTGGTAATCCGAGGCGTGTTCCCCCTCTTCGCTCTCAATTTCCTTCAGACGGGATTCGATCTTCTCGATCTCCCGCTCGCAGCGGCGGGCCTCCTTCTCGCGCTCGGGCGTGCCCTTTTTGCGCTGGGGCTTCTTCTCGGGCTTGGGCGCGGCGGCCTTTGCCGCCTGGGCTATGGCCTCCTGCCTGGCCCGGTAGGCGCGGAACTCGGCGAAAGTGCCGCGAAAGTCCGTGAGAGCGCCGTTTTCAAGGCACCAGATGCGCGTTGCGAATTTTTCTATGAAATACCTGTCGTGCGAGACGAAGAGCAGGGCCTCGGAGTAGTCCGAGAGCGCGTCCTCCATCCACTCGCGGGAGGCGAGGTCGAGGTGGTTCGTCGGCTCGTCGAGGATGAGCAGGTTCACGTCCCCGCGCATCAGCATGCACAGGCGCAGCCGGCTCTGCTCACCGCCTGAGAGCGTGCCTACGGCCTTGAGCGCGTCCTCGCCCGAAAAGCCGAAGGCGCCGAGCGAGTCCCGCGCCTCCTGGGGCTGGCATTTGCAGTCGTAGATGAGCGTGTCGAGTGCGGAACGGGAGGGCTCCGAGAACTTCACGTGCTGCGGGAGATAGGCACACTTCACCGCCGGACCTCGGCGCACCCAGCCGGCGTCCGGCTCCTCCTCGCCGACTATGAGCTTCACGAGCGTGGTCTTGCCGCTGCCGTTTTCTCCGATCACCGCGATGCGTTCCCCGCCCGTGACCTCAAGCGAGAGCCCGGAAAAGAGCACCCGGCCGTCGAAGCCCTTGGTGAGCCCATCCATCGTCAGCACCTCGTCGCCGCGGAACTCGCGTTCCTTGAATGTGGCGTGGAGACGGCGCTCGGTCTTTGGCTTTTCGCTCTGGCTGAGCTTTTCTATGCGCTTTTCCATGGAGAAGGCGCGCTTGTGCAGCTTGTCGTTGCCCATGAAGGCCCAGAGGTGCAGCTTTGCCGCCGCTGCCTCAAGCTGGGCGATCTTGGCCTGGTCCTTCTCGTATTTTTTGAGCTTTTCCTCAAAGCGGCGCTGCCGCTCCACTGTGTAGAAGCTGTAATTGCCGGAGTAGAGCTCCGCCTTGCCGTCCGTTATCTCCACGCAGCGCTGGGCCACGACGTCGAGGAAATAGCGGTCGTGGCTGATGGCCAGCACGGTGCCGCGGAAGTGGAGTATGTAGTCCTCCAGCCACTCCGTGGCGCGCATGTCGAGGTGGTTCGTCGGCTCGTCCAGCAGGAGGATGTCCGTGTCCTCGAGTATGAGACGGGCGAGGTTCACACGGGTCTTTTCGCCGCCGGAGAGCAGGGCGAACTCGCGCTGCCGCATCTCGGCGGGGATGTCGAGGCCGTTGGCGACGCGGTTGCGCTCGTAGTCCATGTCGTAGCCGCCGAGGCGGCGGAAGTCGTCCGCTAGCCGGTCGTACTCTTTGAGAAGCGACTCGCTGCTGTCCGTGGCCATGAGCGCCTCCAGCTCCTGCATGCGCCCGGCCATGGCACGCAGGCGGCTGTGCGCCTCCCGCAGTACGTCCTCCGTCGTCCAGCCCTCGGGATAGACGGGGATCTGACTTATGAGCCCCACACGTCTGCCGCGGCGTATGGCCGCCGTGCCCTCGTCGGGCTCCAGCTCGCCGGAGAGGATGCGGAAGAGCGTGGTCTTGCCGCAGCCGTTGGCGCCGAGGATGCCCACACGTTCCCCGGCCGCAACTTCAAAGGTCAGCCCGTCCAGCACGGGGTGGCCGACCTCAAAGGATTTTTTCAGGTTTTGTACGCTAATATCAGTCATTTTTCAGTCCCTGCCCGCTTCATTTCTATATAGTGATTTATAAAGCCCCCGAGCAGGAGGAAGTAGAAGCAGTAGAATATCCATATCATCGCTATCATGATGGTGCCGATGTAGCCGTAGGCGCCGAACTTGTCGGAGAACGAGACGTAGAAGGAGAAGATGAAGGAGAACGCCGCCCAGGCCACGGAGCTGAACACCGCCCCCGGCACCTGCCGCCGGAATTTGAGCGGCCGGGCGGGCATCCACTTGAAGAGGAAGCAGAACACCAGCGCCAGCAGCGCTAGGATGATGACGAAGCGCAGGTATTTGGCCAGCGTGAAGAGGAAGTCCAGCGAGTGGTTCACCGGCATGCTCTGTTCGACGAGGTCGAGGATGCGCCCGCCGTAGACCATGACGAAAAAGCTCAGCAGCAGCAGTACGACGAAGATGACCATGTATACGCAGGCACGGATGGAAAAGCGGATGTAGTCCTCACGCCTCTCGGCGTCATAGACGGAGTCCATCCCGCGCAGGAGCGCCTTCATGCAGGCCGAGGCGGACCACAGCGTCAGCAGTATGGACACGGTCAGCGCGACCCGGCCGCCGTTATATATGCTCGAGACGATGTAGTCGACGATCTCGTAGAGCGACTCCGGCACGTACTCGGCCACGGCGCCGAGCACGACGTCCTTTGTGAGCGGCGTATACTGCAGCACTGAGACCAGCAGCATTATGACCGGCACGAGCGACATGAAGAGGTAGTATGCGCAGGCGGCCGAGTAGGTGGTTATCCTCCGGCTGCCGAGCCCGCCGAAGAACTCGTCAACGGCGTCGTAGATATCTCTGAGCGTATCCTTCACTCCCCACGCCCCCTTTCCAAAACATCATTTTCTCACATCAGGCAGGAAATATCAAGTCAAAGCCCTCGACAGGGCGATTCGCCGGGTTTTGCTGTTGCCAAATCGTGAAAACTGCGATATCCTGTGCACTGGAGGCGAATGACATGAAATTTACCTTTTACCACTTCAATTTCAACGTGCTCGACCTCGAGCGCAGCATCAGATTCTATGACGAAGCCCTGGGGCTCAAGCCCGTGCGCGAGAAGGCGGCGGAGGACGGCTCCTACAAGCTGGTATTCCTCGGCGACGGCGTGACCGGTTTCCAGCTGGAGCTGACCTGGCTGCGTGACCACAAGGAGCCCTATGACCTCGGCGAGGGCGAGATCCACCTCGCCATGCGTGTGGACGACTACGAGGCGGCCAGGAAAAAGCACGAGGAGATGGGCGCCGTCTGCTTCGTGAACGAGAAAATGGGCGTCTATTTCATCGAAGACCCGGACGGTTACTGGATAGAGATCCTGCCCGAGAAGAGATGAGCCCAAAGCCTCGGGAAACCGGGGCTTTCTGCTTGCATATGGAATATAAGGTTGTTATAATAGTCAGGTTATGAAAATACGACAGCTCTCATATGTCCAGACCATAGCTCTGGGCTTCCTCACCGTCATCGCGGCGGGGACGATACTGCTCATGCTGCCGGTGTCCTCGCAGAGCGGGGAGGCGACGGGTCTTGTCACCGCGCTCTTCACCGCGGTCAGCGCCTCGTGCGTCACGGGCCTCGTGCTGGTGGACACGGCGACATACTGGTCCGGCTTCGGGCAGATGGTGATCCTCCTGCTCATCCAGATTGGCGGCCTGGGCTTCATGACCATTGCCACGCTCTTCTCCCGGCTGCTCCGCCGCCGCATGAGCATGCGCGAGCGCGGCGTCATGGCCGAGAGCATAAACACGGTCCGCGTCGGACGCATCATGGAAATAACCGGCACCATCGGCCTCGGCACGCTCATCTTCGAGCTCTCGGGGGCGGTGCTGCTGGCTATACGCTTTATTCCCGAGTTCGGGCTGGGCAAGGGACTGTGGTACTCCGTTTTCCACTCCGTCTCCGCCTTCTGCAACGCGGGCTTCGACCTCATGGGCGTCAAGGCGCCTTTTTCCTCGCTGGTGTCGTATTCCGACGACGCGCTGGTGAGCATCACGATAATGCTGCTCATCGTCCTCGGCGGCATCGGCTTCCTCGTCTGGGACGACATACGGCTCAAGGGCCTGCGCTGGCGGAGGTACGACCTCCAGACCAAGCTGGTGCTGGTGTCCACCGCGTCGCTCATACTCGTGGGCGCCGTGCTCTTCTTCTTCATTGAGCGCAGCCGCATGAACGCGGACATGCCCCTCGGCGAGCAGATACTCGTGAGCTTCTTCTCCTCCGTGACGCCGAGGACGGCGGGCTTCAACAGCGTGGACACCGCCGCGCTCTCGGACGCCTCAAAGCTGCTCACGGTCATACTCATGTTCATCGGCGGCAGCCCCGGCTCCACGGCGGGCGGCATCAAGACCACCTCCGTCGCCGTGGTGCTCATCTTCCTGTACTCGGGCATCCGGGGCAGGCGCGGGGCCTATGTGTTCGGCCGCCGCATCCCGGACGACGCCATGAAGCGCACCGGCATGATAGTCAGCACCAACCTCATCCTCGCCCTCTTCGGCGCGCTGGTGCTCTGCGGCACGCAGTCGCTCCCGCTCGCGGACGTGCTGATCGAGGTCTTTTCCGCGATAGGCACGGTGGGCATGTCCACCGGCATAACGCGCGAGCTCTCCACGCTCTCGGCCCTTGTGGTGGCCCTGCTGATGTACCTCGGCAGGGTGGGGAGCGTATCCTTCGCAATGGCGCTGCTGGAGCGGCGCACCGACCCGCCCGTGACCTACCCCGAGGAGCAGGTCACCGTAGGCTGACAGGAGGTTAAAACATGAAATCCTTCCTCATAATCGGAATGGGCACCTTCGGGCACCATCTGTGCCGCGCGCTGTGCAAGATGAAGTGCGAGGTCATGATCGCCGACCAGAACGGCGAGGCGCTGGAGGACATGCTCCCATACGTCGCCTCCGCCAAGATCTGCGACTGCGCCAACATAGAGGTTCTGCGCTCCTTCGGCGTGCAGAACTTTGACGCCTGCTTCGTCTGCGTGAACAAGAACTTCCAGGCCTGCCTGGAGATAACCGACCAGCTCAAGGAGCTGGGCGCCAAGCGGGTGTACAGCAAGGCCGACCGCGACCTCGAGGCCAAGTTCCTCATGCGCTGCGGTGCGGACTTCATCATCTACCCCGAGCGGGACGCGGCGGAGCGCATCGCTGTGCGCGAGAGCTCGGACCGCATCTTCGACTTCATCGGCCTCTCCGAGGGCTGCGCCATCTGCGAGATAGACGTGCCGGACGAGTGGGTCGGCCGCTCCGTCGCCGAGGTCGGGCTGCGCAGCCGCCACGGCCTCAACCTCATCGCCGCCAGGCGCGGTGAGAGGCTCCACCCCGTACTCGACCCTGCCTACGTCTTCGTGAAGGACGAACACGTCCTCGTGCTGGGCAGCCTCGACGATATACGCAAAGCCACCCGGGATTGACGTTTCCCGACGCGCACACTGAAAGGATCTGTTGAAAACTTGCTCACACTCAGGAACATCACGAAGGACTACCTCGCCGGGGACATGAGCGTCCACGCGCTGCGGGGTGTAAGCATCAGCTTCAGGGAGAGCGAATTCGTCTCCATCCTCGGCCCATCCGGCTGCGGCAAGACGACGCTGCTCAACATCATCGGCGGCCTCGACCAGTACACCGACGGCGACCTCATCATCAACGGCCGCTCCACCAAGGAGTACGGCGACAAGGACTGGGACACCTACCGCAACCACTCCATAGGCTTCGTCTTCCAGACCTACAACCTCATCCCGCACCAGAGCGTGCTCGCCAACGTCGAGCTGGCGCTGACCATCTCCGGCGTCTCGCGCACCGAGCGGCGGGAGCGGGCGGTGAAGGTGCTCGAGCAGGTCGGCCTGGGCGACCAGCTCAACAAAAAGCCCAACCAGATGTCCGGCGGACAGATGCAGCGTGTCGCCATAGCCCGCGCGCTCATAAACGACCCCGACATCCTCCTCGCCGACGAGCCCACCGGCGCCCTCGACTCCGAGACCAGCGTGCAGATCATGGAGCTGCTCAAGGAGATAGCCAAGGACAAGCTCGTCATCATGGTCACGCACAACCCGGACCTTGCGGAGCGCTACTCCACCCGCATCGTCCGCCTGCTCGACGGCGAGATAAAGGGCGACACGGACCCCTTTGACCCGGAGAGCGTCCCGGTTAAGGCCGAGGACACGGGCAAAAAGCGCCCCTCCATGAGCTTCCTCACGGCGCTTTCCCTCTCGCTCAACAACCTCATGACCAAAAAGGCCCGCACCATCCTCACCGCCTTCGCCGGCAGCATAGGCATAATCGGCATCGCGCTCATACTCTCGCTCTCGAACGGCATCCAGACCTACATCGACCGTGTGCAGGAGGACACGCTCTCCTCCTACCCGCTCACTATAGAGGCTGAGGCCGCCGACCTCGGCTCCATGGTCGAGGCGCTCAGCGGTGCGCACAGCGAGGCGGCCTCAGGCGCCCAGCACGACCTGGACGCCGTGTACTCCAACGTCGTCATGTACGACCTCATGGACAGCCTCAACACCATGGACGTCAACACCAACAATCTCAAGGCCTTCAAGGAGTTCATCGAGTCCGGCAACAGCGGGCTTGAGGACTACGTCAGCGCCATACAGTACGGCTACGACCTCGGTTTCGACGTCTACACCAAGGATTCCGACGGCAACATCGTCAAGAGCGACGTCGTCTCCCTGCTCAACGAGATGATGAGCAGCGTCTACGGCGGCGACTACTCGAGCTACTTCAGCACGATGGGCGACTTCTACTCCAGCTTCGAGGTCTGGGAGGAGATGCTCCCCGGCGAGAACGGCGAGCTCATAGACGACACGCTCAAGAGCCAGTACGACGTCATCTACGGCTCCTGGCCGCAGAGCTATGACGAGGTCGTGCTCATAGTGGACAAGAACAACGAGATAAGCGACCTCGTGCTCTATTCCCTCGGCCTGCGCACCGAGGAGCAGATGGCCGAGGGCTTTGAGGCCAGCATGTCCGGCGAGACCCTCAACGCCGAGGTCGAGAGCTGGAGCTATGAGGAGCTCTGCGGTCTCTCCTTCAAGCTCATCGCCCGGCCTGAGTACTACGTCTACGACGAGGCCACCGGCCAGTACACCGACCTCACCAGCTCCACCGCCGGCATGGAGTACCTCTACGACTCCAAGGACACCGGCACCACGCTGCACATCAGCGGCATAGTCCGCCAGAACGAGGACGCCGTCGCGGGCATGATGTCCGGCGCTATTGGCTACACCTCCGCCCTGACCGACAGGATAATCGACCTCGCCAACGACTCCGAGATAGTTCAGGCCCAGCTCGCGGACCCCGCCACCGACGCCATCCTCGGACTGCCCTTCGCCACCGGCGACGAGCCGGAGCCGACCATGGACGAGATAAAGGCCGACGTCGACGAGTACATCGCCGGCCTCGACGTCTCCGGCAGAGCCGCACTCTATTCCGACATCTCCGCCCGCGCTCCCGAGGACTATGTGACCGCCGCCGTCGACCAGGCCACCGAGGGCATGACCCGCGAGTACATCGAGGAGATGATGCTCGAGGGCTACGCCGTCGAGATGGGCGTCGAGCCCGACACCATCAGGGACTACATCGCGGACATGGACGACGAGACGCTCATGGACTACGTCCGCGAGATGACCGCCGAGGCTGTCCGCGAGCAGTACGCCGACGCCGCCCGCGCCAAACTCGCCGCCATGAGCGCCGAGCAGCTCTCCATGGCCCTCTCCATGACCCCGCTCACCGACGAGCAGTATGAGTACGTCTACGACGAAAAGCTGCCGCCGAAGTACTCGGACAGCACCTATGAGGAGAACCTGGAGCTCCTAGGCTACGTCGACAAGGACAGCCCCAGCTCCATCAGCCTCTACGCCGCCAGCTTTGCCGACAAGGACGAGATCGCACGCATCATCTCCGAGTACAACGCCTCCGTCGAGAATGAGGAGGACGAGATAAGCTACACGGACTACGTCGCCATACTCATGAGCTCGGTGTCCACGATAATCAACGCCATCAGCTATGTGCTCATAGCCTTCGTGGCCATCTCGCTGGTCGTTTCCTCGATAATGATCGGCATCATCACCTATATCTCCGTGCTCGAGCGCACCAAGGAGATCGGCATACTCCGCTCCATCGGCGCCTCGAAGCGCGACGTCTCCAACGTGTTCAACGCCGAGACGCTCATCGAGGGCTTTGCCGCAGGCGTGATAGGCATAGGCATAACGCTGCTGCTCATCATCCCGATAAACGCCATCGTGCAGAACCTCACCGGCATCGAGAGCCTGAGGGCCATCCTGCCCGTGCAGGGCGGAGTCGCTCTCGTGCTCATATCCATGATCTTGACCTTCATCGCGGGACTTATCCCCTCCGGCTTTGCCGCGAGGCGTGACCCTGTGGAGGCACTGAGGACTGAATAAAATGCACTACCTGAGACAGGGCCGGGGCTTCTACCGGAGCGCCATAGCCCTGATGCTCCCGATGATACTGCAAAACCTCGTCACCAACTTCATGGCATTGGCCGACTCCTTCATGGTCGGCGCCCTGGGCGAGACGGAACTCGCCGCCGTGACGATGGCAAACTCCGTGTTCTACGTCCTGTCGCTCATCATCTTCGGCATCCAGAGCGGCACGGGCGTGCTCGTGGCCCAGTACTACGGCAAGGGCCGGCTCGACGCCATAAACCGCATAATGGGCATGGGCTACTATGTCTCGCTGGGCCTCACGACGCTCATAGCCCTGCTGGCCTGTTTCTTCCCCATGCAGCTCATGCGGCTCGTTACCAACAACCCCGACCTCTGGGCGCCGGGGGCCGAATACGCCCGCATGGTCGGTTTCTCCTATGTCTGCATGGCCTTCTCCGGCGTGTACATCGCCGTGCAGCGGAGCATGGAGAACCCCAAACTCGGCGCTCTGCTGCTCACAGCGTCCGGAGCGCTGAACATCGCGCTCAACTATATGCTCATCTTCGGCAAATGGGGCGCCCCCGCCATGGGCTGCGCCGGAGCCGCCGTCGCCACGCTCATAAGCCGCGTGTTCGAGGTAGTGGTCGTCCTCGGCTGCATGCTCTGGGGCAAACGCCTGCCCGTGAAGCCGGGCCTCATGGTCAGGCCGGGCAGGATAATCGCCGGGGACTTCATAAAATACTCCCTGCCCGTCGTGCTCAACGAGGGCATGTGGAGCCTCGCAATGTCGCTCTTTTCCATCATCATGGGCCACATGCCGAACAGCACGCCCATACTCGCCGCCTATACCATCGCCGGCAACATAGACCGCATGGCCGCCGTCGCCCTCTTCGCCGCGGGCAACACCGCCGCCGTCATTATAGGCCGTGAGATAGGCTGCGGCGACACCGAGGAGGTCTACGGCAAGGGCGTGGCGCTCAACTTCGTCTGCTTCGTCACCGGCGTCATCAGCATGGGCATACTGCTCACCATACGGGCAACGCTGCTCGACAGTTTCATCTTCCCGCTCATGGATATCTCAGCCGAGGCGGGGGACATGGCCAAGATGATGCTCGCCTTCATCGCCGCCATCATGCCCATACGCTCGCTCAACCTCTGCAACATCGTGGGCGTGTTCCGCGGGGGCGGAGACGTGCGCTATGCGCTTATATACGATATAGGCCCGCTCTACTGCATCTGCCTGCCCGCCGCAGCCCTCTGCGGACTGGTGTTCGGACTCGGCATAGTCGCCGTCTACATTTGCATCAGCCTCGACGACGTATGCAAGGTGTTCCTCTGCCTGCCCAGGCTCCGCTCCGGCAAGTGGGTCAACTCCGTCACAAGAGAAAACCTGTAACAAAATGCCCCAGCGCAAAGCCGGGGCATTTTTAGAGGACATAATGTAAAATATACTTGACAATATGTCACACGGGTGCTATGATGCAGCCACAGGAAAGGAAGTGCGGGAAATGAACGACTATGATGAGAGGCAGGTACTGGCGAGGGGCAGGGCGTTCATGTGGGGGTTTTTCTCGCTGATGATATGCCTGATGGTGTACGGGCTTACGGACATGCTGATCGAGCCGTGGTGCGACACGCTGACGGGCTGCATAATCTGCTGCTGCGTGTCGCTGATAGTGTTTGCGGTCATCTGCATAGGGCAGGACGCGTTTGCGGGCATAGGCAGGAACCGGAAGCGGAACCTGACGGTCTTGCTGGTGCTGACCGCAGCGAACCTGCTGTTCGGCGTGTCGCATATCATCGACGGGGACCTGCTGAGGGACGGGGTGCTGAGTTTCCGGTCGGCGAATCTGATAGTGGGCATCACGACGGGTATCGTACTGGTGGTGTACTATGTGCACGGCCTGTGCGGCAGGGGTGAGGCGGAATGAAGAATCTGCGCCTCAAATCCGCCCGAGCGGCGCTTGACATGTCTCAGCAGCAGCTGGCGGACGCTGTCGGCGTC
>CAUAHS010000002.1 GCA_958428885.1 uncultured Eubacteriales bacterium | reverse complement strand
GGAGATATGTGAGGGGATACGCACCCGCCTCGGCGGCGAGCGGCCCCTCGCCTTTGTGGACACCTACGGTTGCCAGCAGAACGAGGCTGACAGCGAGACCATCCGCGGCTATATAGAGCTCATGGGCTTCGGCTTCACGGAGGACGAGAACGAGGCCGACCTCATCGTCGTCAACACCTGCGCCGTGCGCAGTCACGCGGAAATGCGAGTGCTGGGCAACGTCGGCGCGCTCATCCACGCCAAGGCGAAAAACCCGCGGCTCATCGTCGCGGTCTGCGGCTGCATGGTGCAGCGCCCCGAGATGGCGAAGAAGATAAAGGAATCCTTCCGCGTCGTGGACCTCTGCTTCGGCCCGCACGAGCTCTGGCGCTTTCCGGAGCTCTATGAGCGCACGCTGACCCGGAAGGGGAGGGTGTTCGAGGTCTCGCCCTGCGAGGGCGTCGTCGCCGAGGGTCTGCCCGTGCGGCGCTCCGGCTCGGTAAAGGCCTGGCTCTCCATCATGTACGGCTGCAACAACTTCTGCACCTACTGCATCGTCCCCTACGTCCGCGGACGGGAGCGCTCGAGGAAGTTCGACGACGTCGTCGCCGAGGCGCGCGCCCTGGTCGAGGCCGGGTACAAGGACATCACGCTCCTCGGCCAGAACGTGAACAGCTACGGCAAGGACCTGGACGAAGGACGCGACTTCGCCGACCTCATCCGCGAGATAAACGCCATCCCCGGCGACTTTCTCATCCGCTTCATGACCAGCCACCCGCGAGACGCGACGGAAAAGCTCTTCCGCACCATGGCCGAGTGCGAAAAGTGCGCAAAGCACATCCACCTGCCCGTGCAGTCCGGCAGCAGCCGTGTGCTCAAGGCCATGAACCGGCACTACGACCGCGAGAAGTACCTCGCCCTCGTCGACATGGCCCGCTCCTACATGCCGGACCTCGTGCTGACGACGGACATCATCGTCGGCTTCCCCGGCGAGAGGGCGGAGGACTTTGCCGAGACGCTCTCGCTCGTCGAACAGGTGCGCTATGACGCGATGTTCACCTTCATCTTCTCGCCCCGCGAGGGCACACCGGCGGCCACAATGCCGGACCCGGTGTCGAGGGAGGAGAAACAGGTCTGGTTCGACCAGCTGGTCGAGACGGCGAACCGCATCTCGGGCGAGAAGCATCAGGAATACATCGGCCGCCGCCTCCGCGTCCTGGTGGACGGGGAGACGGGCAGGGGGGAGTACAACCTCTCAGCGCGCACGAACGGCGGGCGGCTGGTGCACCTCAAGGCCGACCCCTCGCTCGTCGGCAGCTTTATCGAGGCCGAGATAACGGACGGCAACACCTGGGCGCTCTACGGCGTCCCAGCGGAATGATACCGGGAAAGGAGGCGGCGGCATGGCGGAAAAGACCCCGATGCGAAAGCAGTACGAGGAGATAAAGAGCAGATACCCGGACTGCATGCTGCTTTTCCGGCTCGGCGACTTCTACGAGATGTTCGACGAGGACGCTCAGACCGCCGCGGACGAGCTGGACCTCATGCTCACCACGCGGGACAGGAACAAGCCCCCGGAGGAGCAGATACCCATGTGCGGCGTACCCTATCACGCCGCGAACAGCTATATAAAAAAGCTCATAGACCGAGGCCACAAGGTCGCCGTCTGCGACCAGCTGGAGGACCCGGCGCTGACCAAGGGCCTCGTAAAGCGCGATGTCATCCGCGTCATCACCCCCGGCACGGTCACGGACGAGGGCATGCTCGACTTCGAGCGGCCGAATTACCTCTGTGCCCTCTGGCTGGACGGACGGCGGGGAGGCGCAGCCTTCTGCGACGTTTCGACGGGCGAGTTCTGCGCTGCGGACTTTCCGGGGACGGCCGAGGACCACATGCTCAACGAGCTGACCCGCTTTTCGCCGAACGAGGCGGTGCTCTCGGCCGGAGCGGCGGCGAGCCGCCGGGTGACGGACTTCATCGCGACAAAGCTCGAGTGCATGTACCAGATCGACGACGCGGGATTTGAATACGCCGCGGCGGAGCAGCAGCTGCTGCACCACTTCGGCGTCTCCTCCCTGGAGGAGCTGGATCTCACCGGCTGCGAGGGTGCCGTCCGCGCCTCGGGGGCGCTGCTCGGCTACATCGGCGAGACGCAGAAATGCGACATGAAGCACATAAGCCGCCTCGACCTCTTCGAGGGCGGCCGGTACATGGAACTCGACTACGCCACACGCCGAAGCCTGGAGCTCACCGAGACGATGCGCAGCGGCGAAAAGTCCGGCAGCCTGCTGGGCATACTGGATTTCACCAAGACGCCCATGGGCGGAAGGCTGCTCCGCACCTGGGTGGAGCGCCCGCTGCTCTCCACGGCGGAGATAGGCCGCAGGCACGCGGCGGTGCAGGAGCTCGTCTCCGACAATATGCGCCGTGCGGAGCTCATCCGCGCCATGACCGGCATGGGCGACATGCTGCGCATACTCGCCCGCGTCTCCAACGGCACGGCGAGCCCCCGGGACCTGAACGTCCTGATGCGCGCGGCGGAGCGCGTGCCGGACATGCTCGGGCTTTTGAAGGACAGCAGCTCCGCCCTGCTCAAAAACGCCGCCAAGATGGACAGCCTCGCCGACGTCTGCTCCGACATCAAGTCCGCCATCAGCGACAAGCCGAACCTCCTAATCCACGAGGGCGGCATCCTGCGCGAGGGCTATTCCGAGCAGGTGGACCGCCTGCGCAACGTCCGCGACAAGGGCACCAAGCTGATAACCGAGATGGAGGCGGCCGAGCGCGAGCGCACGGGCATAAAGCGCCTCAAGATAGGCTATAACCGGGTCTACGGCTACTACATCGACGTGCCCAAGACCTTCACCGGCGAACTGCCCGAGGACTATGTCCGCAAGCAGACCCTCGTCGCCAACGAGCGCTATTTCACCGCCGAGCTCAAGCAGCTCGAGACCGAGCTCACCACGGCGCAGGAGCGGGTCTGCCAGCTGGAGTACAAGTACTTCTGCGACCTGCGGGACTCCATCGCCGACCGTGTGGAGCGCATCCAGGCCACGGCGGAGCAGATAGCCATGGTGGACACCCTCTGCTCCCTCGCAGAGGCCGCCGTCCGCTACAACTACTGCCGGCCGGAGTTCGACCTCTCCGGCACCATCGACATCAAAGACGGCCGCCACCCGGTGGTCGAGCGGCTGCAGAAGGACACGCTCTTTGTGCCCAACGACGCCCACCTCGACCAGTCGGATGAGCGCGTGCTCATCATAACAGGTCCGAACATGGCCGGCAAGAGCACCTATATGCGTCAGACGGCGCTCATAGTGCTCATGGCCCAGATAGGCTCCTTCGTCCCGGCGAGGAGCGCCACGCTCAGCGTTGTGGACAGGGTGTTCACGCGCATCGGCGCCTCGGACGACCTCTCGGCCGGGCAGAGCACCTTCATGGTGGAGATGAGCGAGGTGGCGGGCATACTCCGCTCCGCCACGCGCAACAGCCTCATCCTCCTCGACGAGATTGGACGCGGTACCTCCACCTACGACGGCATGGCCATAGCCCGCGCTGTCCTCGAATACTGCGCCGACAAGCGCCGTCTGGGGGCCAAGACCCTCTTTTCCACCCACTATCACGAGCTGACCGACCTCGAGGGCCAGATCTCCGGCGTGTGCAACTACTACATAACCGCGCGCAAGCAGGGCGGCAGCCTCATCTTCCTGCGCAAGGTCGTGCGCGGTGCCGCGGACGAGAGCTACGGCATCGAGGTCGCCAAGCTCGCCGGGGTGCCTGACAGCGTCATAGAGCGCGCGAAAAAGTGCCTCGCCGAGCTGCTCTCCGGAGCGGCGGACCTGAGCGCACCGCGTGCCCCGCGCCAGGACGACGGACAGCTCAGCCTCGGCGACGCCGCCGGGGAGGAGGTCCTCGAGCGGCTGCGTGCCGCCGCACTTGACACGATGTCGCCTATCGAGGCGATGAACCTTTTGTATGAGCTCAAGAGAAAGCTGGAGGGCTGATGGAAAACCGACCCGTACCTACCGCACCCGACTTTGAAAACCTGATGACCCGGGGCGAGATGATCGCCGCGGCGATATACCTGCCGCTGCACATACTGGGCGTGCCCCTGGCCCTCAACTGGCTCGCAGGGCTGGTGCCCGCGATAGCGCAGCTCACGAATGCGGAGCTGAACATCCTCTATTACAGCGTCGGCCTTGTCTATATGCTGCTGTTCCTCCGCCGCTTCCTGCGCCGGGGCTTTGATGCGGCGCTCGACGCCAAGGGCCGCTTTGTCCTGAGCATCGTCGGCGGCTACGCCGCGGACCTCGCGCTGAGCTTCATCCTCAGCTCGCTGCTGCTCATCTTCAGCCTGGACCTCGGCAATTCGCCGAACAACATGGCCATCACCTCCGAGCTCTCCACCGACTACGGCCGCATCGCAGTGCTCTCGATAGCGCTGGCGCCCATCGTGGAGGAGCCGCTCTTCCGCGGGCTCATCTTCGGCGGCATCCGCCCGAAGAGCCGCGTGCTGGCGTACATCGTCTCCGCCGCGCTCTTCTCGCTCTACCACGTCTGGCAGTACGTCGCCCTGACCGGCGACTTCTCGCTGCTCATCTACTGCCTGCTGTACGTGCCCGTCTCCGTCGGCCTCGCCTGGGCCTATGACCGCAGCGGCAGCATCTGGTCGCCCATGGTGATGCACGCCATCATAAACGCCGTGAGCCTCTCCGTGCTCCAGAGCGGCGCGCTGGGAGTTTAGGGCGATCTTTCTCCAGAATTTACACAAAGTTCGTTGTATCTTCCCCCGCCGGGTGCTACCATGTTCGTATATGTAAGGAGGAATCGCAAAAATGGGCGAATTTTCACGAGAATACCTGGAGCTCCTGGCCGAAAAGTACCCGAATGAGGCGGCCGTCTGCTCCGAGATCATAAATCTCAGCGCCATCCTCACCCTGCCCAAGGGCACGGAGCACTTCATAAGCGACCTGCACGGCGAGTACGGCGCGGTGAGGCACATACTCAACAACTGCTCCGGCGTCATCCTGGAAAAGGTCCGCCGGCTCTTTGAGGACGCGCAGGGCGAGGCCAAGTGCCGAGCGCTCTGCTCCGTCATCTACTACCCCATAGAGGAGCTCGCCTGCCTGCGCGAGCGCGGCGAGCTGGACAACGCCCGCCTGCGCGAGATACTAGAGCAGCTCTGCCTGCTGGCCGAGACGCTCTCGGGCAAATACACCCGCGGCTATGTGCGGCACCAGATGCCCGCCGGCTGGGAGTTCGTGCTCGACGAGCTGCTGCACATCCAGCGCGACGAGGACGCGAACCAGCACCGCTATCACGACGCCATCCTCGACAGCGTCATCGCCACCGGCTCCGCCGACAGCGTCATTGCGGCGCTCTCGGAGCTCATAAAGCGCCTCGCCGTGGACAGGCTCCACGTAGTGGGCGACATCTTCGACCGAGGTCCCGAGCCCGCGAGGATCGTGGACATGCTCATGCAGCACCCAAATCTCGACATCCAGTGGGGCAACCACGACATCCTCTGGCTGGGTGCGGCGGCAGGCAGCGCAGCCTGCATCTTCACCGTGCTGCGCATAAGCGTCGACTACGGCAACACCATGACGCTCGAGCGGCGCTACGGCGTCTCGCTCCGCCCGCTCTACGAGTTCTGCGAGCACGTCTACGGCGACTCCGAGAAAAAGACCGTGCACCAGGCCCTCTCCGTCCTCGGCTTCAAGCTCGAGGGCCACGTCATCATGCGCCACCCCGGCTACGAGATGAACGACCGCCTGATCCTCAACCGCATAAACTACGAGGACTGGACCGTGGAGCTCGACTCCGGCACCTATCCGCTCAACACCGACCGCTTCCCGACCGTGGACCCGAAGGAGCCCTACCGCCTCACGCCCGAGGAGGGGGCGCTGGTGGAGGAGTACGTCTCCGCCTTCAAGGAGAGCCAGCCTCTGCGCCGCCACCTGGACTTCATCTACCAGAAGGGCAGCACCTATCTCTGCTGCAACGGCAACCTGCTCTACCACGGCTGCATCCCCATGACGCCGGACGGCAAGTTCGCCAGCGTGCGCCACGGCGGCAAGTGGTACGCCGGGCGGCAGCTCATGGACTATGCGGACGCCGTGGTCAAGAGCGCCTGGGCCCGCGGGGACGAGTCCGCGCTGGACATGATGTGGTATCTCTGGTGCGGCAACAACAGTCCCTTCTCCGGCAGAGTGTTCCACACCTTCGAGCGCGCGGTGGTGGATGACAAGAGCACCTGGGTCGAGCCGAAGAACCCCTATTTCAGCCACTGGGAGGACGAGGACGCCGTGCGCATGATCCTCGCCGAGTTCGGCCTTGACCCGGAAAAGGGCCACATCATAAACGGCCACACGCCCGTAAAGGCGAAGAAGGGCGAGAGCCCCGTGAAGGCCGGGGGCAGGCTGTTCATAATCGACGGCGGCTTCTGCAAGGCGTATCAGGCCACGACCGGCATCGCGGGCTATACGCTGATATACAGCTCGCACGGCATCCGGCTCAAGAGCCACCGCCCCTTCGAGGGCGTCGCCAAGGTGCTCAGCGAGAACGCGGACATGGAGTCCGATTCCGTGCCCGTCGAGTTTTTCCCGACGCGGCGGTACATATCCGACACCGACGAGGGCGAGCGCCTGCGCCGGAGGATAGAGGCGCTGAACGCGCTGCTGGCGGCCTATCGGGCCGGTCAGCTGCAGCAGAGCAGATAAAAAGAGAGAGGGAGAGAGGAGCATGAGCGGAGCGTTTGCGGCCCAGGAGAGCGGAGAGATATTCTGCCCGCACTGCGGCGCAGCCGTGGCCGAGGGCGACAACTGCTGCTGGCACTGCGGCGAGCGGCTGCCCAAGGGGCACAGCTGGTGCCCGGAGTGCGGCCGGCGCTTTGCCGGCGGGGAGGAGCGGTGCCCCAACTGCGGCACGGCGACGCTGCCCGGCGACCCGCCCCAGGCCCGCCGGAGCGAGCCGGAGAGCGAGCCGGAACCGGAACAGCCCAGGGCCGAACCGGAGCGGGAGTATCAGGACCGCCGTGCGGACCCGGGCGCAGGCTACAACTACGACGAGCGCCGCCGCTATCAGGAGCGCCGCAGCTACGACCGCGGCTATGACAGCGGATACGACAGCGGCTATGAGCGAGGCTGGCGTGAGGCAAGGCGCCGGGGCATGCGCTCCGAGAAGGACTGGCTCGTCGCGCTGATACTCTCAGTCGTGGTGGGCGTCCTGGGCGTGCACCGCTTCTATGTGGGCAAGATAGGCACGGGCCTGCTCTGGCTCTTCACGGGCGGCTGCTTCGGCATAGGCTGGCTCGTGGACCTCATTATGATAGCCTGCGGCAAATTCCGGGACAAACAGGGCTTTTTGCTCATGCCCCGGTGAGGCCGAAAATTAGGTGTTGACACGGGAGCCGGAGCGTGTTATTATAATAAGGCTCTCATATCGCGGGGTGGAGCAGTCCGGTAGCTCGTCGGGCTCATAACCCGAAGGTCAGTGGGTTCAAATCCCCTCCCCGCAACCAAAAGCGCGCGCCATTCGGCGCGCGCTTTCTTTGTGTTTTGCTGCGCTTAACAAAACGCTTGCAAATGAATTTAGATGGCTATATAATAAATTTAGATAAAACAGTGTTTAGAAGGTTTAGGTGAGTTTATGAAGGTCAGCAACAAGCCAAGCGTGAAGCGGATAAGCGAGATCACTGGGTTTTCGCCGGCCACAGTCTCCAATGCGCTGAACATGAAGCGCGGCGTCAACAAGGACACGGCGGAGCGCATCTTTCAGGTCGCGGGCGAGCTGGGCTATTTCACCGGCTCCAAGAGCCTCAAGAGCATAAAATTCGTCCAGTTCCGCCGCAACGGCGGGATAATCGACGACAGCCCCTTCCACCCCGCGGTCATCGAGGGCGTGGAGGAGGCAGCGCGCGAAAACGGCCTTGCCACGATATATATACGCCTGAACTACACCGCGCCGGATTACCTCGAGCAGGTCAGCCAGTTGACCTCGGACTCCAACGGCGGCGTCATCCTCCTGGCCACCGAGATGCTGGAGGAGGACTTTGACCCCTTCATGAACTGCAAGTGCCCGATAATACTGCTTGACGGCTGGTGTGAGCGTCAGCCCTTCAACGGGGTGCTCATCAACAACATAGACTCCGCCCAGAACGCCGTGGGCCACCTCATCGCCCGCGGGCACCGGAAGATCGGCTATGTCCGCGGCTCCTTCCGCATCAAGGCCTTTCAGGCCCGCGAGTGCGGCTACCGCCAGGCCCTGCTGGACCACGGCCTGGAGCTGGAGCCCCGCTGGGTCGTCACCGTCGGCACCAAGACCGACAGCGCCTACGAGGGCATGCTCGCCTACCTCGACACCCGCCCGGAGCTGCCCACCGCCTTCTTTGTGGACAACGACCTCATCGCCTTCGGCGTCATGCGCGCGCTCAAGGAGCGCGGCTACCGCGTGCCGGACGACGTCTCCATCGTCGGCTTTGACGACGTCGCCTACTGCACGGTCTCCTCGCCCGCGCTCACTACCATCCACGTCAACAAGCGCTCCATGGGCTGGGAGGCGGTCCGCCGCCTGCTCACGATGATGGACGACCCCAACACCGGTATTTTCAAGATCGAAAGCTGCACCGAATTTGTCGAACGCGACAGCGTCAGGTCGTATGAAGCCGCGGAATAAATCCATCTAAAACATTTATATCTTCGTTTACACGCCGTCCGCGTCATGCGGGCGGCTTTTTTTGCGCCCTGCCGGGCCAAAAGACGGGCCTGACCGGGCGCACAATTCGCCTTTTTCTGGTTCAAAGCCTGAATATTCGCTTAAAAATCGGCCGGGAGAGGCCGGAAGACTGCCAAATTGCATAAAACAGGCTGGAACGGATTGTGTATCTAAACGAATCTTGCGGATTACCAAAATCGCCTTGACAATATTTATGTAAATATTTATAATTTAGTTGAAATTTACATCAGGAAACCGCAAAAACAAAACTGTTAAAAAGAGGGGCAAGAGCATGGCTCAGATAAAATTGGGGTTTGCACCCACCAGACGGAGCATTTTCAGTGCGCCCGACGCGATAAAGTACCGCGGGCTGACGGCGCAGCGGCTCAGGGAGCTGGGCGTTGACTTTGTGGACATAGACGACATCAACGAGGAGGGCCTGCTCTACAACGAGGACGACAGGCTGAAGATCGTGGAAAAATTCCGTGCCGCCGGCGTGGACGGGCTGCTGCTTGCGCACTGCAACTTCGGCACCGAGTACCTCTGCGCTAGGCTGGCCAAGGACCTGAACGTCCCCGTGCTGCTCTGGGGACCTCTGGATGAGCGTCCGGAGCCCGACGGCACGCGCCTGCGCGACACGCAGTGCGGCCTCTTCGCCACCGGCAAGGTGCTCAGGCGCTTCGGCGTGCCCTTTACATATCTGACGAACTGCCGCCTTTCCGACCCCGTGTTCGAGCGCGGAGTGCGTGATTTTCTCGCGGTCTGCAACGTGGTAAAGACCTTCCGCAACATCCGCATACTCCAGATCGGCCCCAGGCCCTTCGACTTCTGGAGCACGATGTGCAACGAGGGCGAGCTGCTGGAGAAGTACAACATCCAGCTCGCGCCCATCCCCCTGCCGGAGCTGACGACGGAGGTCAAAAAGGCCATCGCCGAGGGCGACGAGGTGCAAAAGACCATCGCCTACTGCTGTGAGAACATGGACATCAAGGTCTCAGACGAGCAGCTGACGAATATCGCGGGCCTCGCGGTGGCCATGGAGCGGCTGGTGAAGCAGTACCACTGCAACGCGGCGGCCATCCAGTGCTGGAACGCCCTCCAGGGCGAGCTCGGCATCATGCCCTGCGCGGCGAACGCGCTTTTGAACGACAAGGGCATCCCCGTCGTCTGCGAGACCGACATCCACGGCGCAGTCACGGCTCTGCTGGTCGAGGCGGCTGCCAACGACGGCACACGCAGCTTCTTCGCGGACTGGACCATCCGCCACCCCGACATCGAAAACGGCGAGCTCTTGCAGCACTGCGGGCCCTGGCCGCTCTCCGTGGCCGGCTGCAGACCCTGCATCACCTACCCCCTCGCCTTCGACTACCCCGGCGCCATCACCGCCGAGGCCAAGCACGGCGACCTCACCCTGGCCCGCTTCGACGGCGACAACGGCGAGTATTCGCTCCTGCTCGGCAACGCCAAGGGCGTGGACGGCCCGACGGGCATGGGCACCTACCTCTGGGTCGAGGTCGACAACATCAAGCGCCTCGAGGCCAAGATCGTCGAGGGCCCGTACATCCACCACTGCGTCGGCATACACAAGGACATCGTCCCCGTACTCTACGAGGCCTGCAAATACATCGGCGTGAAGCCCGACCTCTACGACCCCATCGAGGAGGACGTAAAGGCCTATCTGAGAGGAGAATGAGCATGACGCTAACAGAGCTTGAGAAGAAGGCCTGCGACATCCGTGCGGACGTCGTGACCCTCATACACAAGGCCGGCTGCGGCCACATCGGCGGCGACATGAGCGAGGTCGAGGCGCTTGTCGCGCTCTACTACAAACACCTGAACTGCTCCCCGGAAAACGAGGCCGACCCTGACAGGGACCGCTTCGTGCTCTCGAAGGGCCACTCGGTGGAGACGCTCTACTGCATCCTCGCCGACCGCGGCTACTTTGACAAGGCCGAGCTCATGGACACCTACAGCGCCTACGGCTCGCGCTTCATCGGCCACCCGAACAACAAGATCCCCGGCATTGAGATGAACTCCGGCTCCCTGGGCCACGGCCTCTCGGTCGCGGTCGGCATGGCCAAGGCCGGCAAGATGGACGGCCGGGACTACCACGTCTACGCCGTGCTGGGCGACGGCGAGCTCGCCGAGGGCAGCGTCTGGGAAGGCGTCATGGCCGGCGGGCACTTCAAGCTCGACAACCTCACCGCCCTCGTGGACCGCAACCGCCTGCAGATCTCCGGCTCCACCGAGGACGTCATGCGCCAGGACAGCCAGGAGACCCGCTGGGCCGCCTTCGGCTGGAACGTCATCTCCATCCCCGGCAACGACATGGCCGCTGTCGACTCCGCCCTCACCCTCGCCAAGGAGACGAAGGGCAAGCCGACGGTCATCATCCTTAACACCACCAAGGGCTGCGGCGTCTCCTTCATGGAGAACCTCGCCGTCTGGCACCACAAGGTCATGGACGACGCGCAGTATGAGACGGCCATGGCCGAGATAGCGGAAAGGAAGGCGAGTCTGTAATGGCAACGGCAAACAAGCAGGTTATCTGCAACGTGCTCATGGAGCTGGCCAAAGAGGATAAGGACATCGTCGTCCTCTGCTCGGATTCCCGCGGCTCCGGCTCGATGACCCCCTTCGCTGACGCTCTGCCGGAGCAGTTCATAGAGGTCGGCATAGCGGAGCAGTCGCTCGTCTCGATAGCGGCGGGCCTCGCCAACGCGGGCAAAAAGCCCGTGGCGGTCTCTCCCGCGTCCTTCCTCTCCACGCGCTCCATGGAGCAGGTCAAAGTCGACTGCGCGTACTCGCACATGAACGTGAAGCTCCTGGGCATCTCCGGCGGCGTCAGCTACGGCGCGCTGGGCATGACCCACCACTCCACTACCGACATAGCCACCATAGGCTCCATCCCCGGCATGAGGGTGTATTTCCCCTCCGACCGCCTCCAGACCGAGAAGCTCACGAGGGCGCTCATGGCCGACACCGACCCCGCCTATATCCGCGTCGGCCGCAACGCCGTCGAGGACGTGTATGAGGAGGGCAAGGTCCCCTTCGAGATGGACAAGGCCACCGTCGTGCGCGAGGGCAAGGACATCGCCATCATCGCCTGCGGCGAGATGGTCTGGCACGCCAAGAAGGCCGCCGAGGCCCTTGCCGAAAAGGGCATAGAGGCCATGGTCATCGACATGTACTGCATAAAGCCCCTCGACCGCGAGGCTGTGCTCAAGGCTGCGGCGACGGGGAAGATAATAACCGTCGAGGAACACGTCGCCATCGGCGGCATGGGCTCCATGGTGGCGCAGGTCACCGCGGCGGAGGCCCCCTGCCGGGTCGTGAACCTCACGCTGCCGGACAGCCCGGTCGTCACCGGCAACTCCAAGCAGGTCTTCGCCCACTACGGCCTTGACGCCGCGGGCATCGAAAAGACCGCGCTGGAAATGCTCAAATGAGCCGGTACATACTCGCCGTGGACCAGTCCACGCAGGGCACGAAGGGTCTGCTGTTCAATGAGGACGGCGAGCTCGTCTGCCGCGCGGACCGGCCTCACAGACAGATAATAAGCCCCCTAGGCTGGGTCAGCCACGACCCGGAGGAGATAAGGCGGAACACCCTCGCCGTCTGCCGCGACACAGTGGAAAAGGCCGGGATAGACAAGGGCAGCATCGCCGCCTTCGGCATCTCGAACCAGCGCGAGACCACCGTCGCCTGGGACCGCGAGACTGGGAAGAGCATCTGCGACGCCATCGTCTGGCAGTGCGCCAGGGCGGAGGCGGTCTGCGAGCGGCTCTCGGACATGGCCGACACCGTGCGCTCGCGCACGGGCCTGAACCTCTCGCCCTATTTCCCCGCCGCCAAGATGGGCTGGATAATGGAGAACGTCCCGGAGGCGAAAAAGCTCGCGGACGAGGGCCGGCTCTGCCTCGGCACCGTGGACAGCTGGCTGCTCTCCTTCCTCACGAAGGAAAAGGTGCACGCCACGGACTACTCCAACGCCAGCCGGACACAGCTTTTCGACATAATCGCCCTCCGCTGGGACGAGGAGCTCTGCCGCGCCTTCGGCGTGCCCGTCGAGGCGCTGCCGGAGGTGAGGATGAGCGACTCCGTGTTCGGCACGACCGATCTGGACGGCTACCTCGACGATCCCATCCCCATCTGCGGCGTCCTCGGCGACAGCCACGGCGCGCTCTTCGGCCAGGACTGCCGGAGGCCCGGCCAGGTGAAGGCCACCTACGGCACCGGCTCCTCCGTGATGATGAACATCGGCGACGAGCCGAGATTTTCCTCGGGCGGCCTGGTCACCAGCCTCGCCTGGGGCATGAACGGGAAGGTGGAGTACGTCTTTGAGGGCAACCTCAACTACACCGGCGCTGTCATGACCTGGCTGCGCAAGGATGTGGGCCTCATCGAAAACGACGTGGAGGCCACGGAGCTTGCAAAGGCGGCAAACCCGAACGACAGGTGCTATTTCGTCCCCGCCTTCTCGGGCCTCGGCGCGCCCTATTGGGACAGCAAGGCCTCCGGCCTGCTCACGGGCGTGAGCCGCACGACGGGCCGGGCCGAGATCGCAAAGGCCTGCCTCGAGTGCATAGCGTATCAGATAACGGACCTCACGGAGCTGATGCGTCGGGATGCGGGCGTGGAGCTTGCCTCCCTGCGCGTGGACGGGGGCCCGACGGCCAGCGAATATCTCATGCAGTTCCAGAGCGACATGGCCCGCGCCTCGGTGGAGGTGCCGAACCTGCAGGAGCTCTCCGGCATGGGCGCGGCCTATGCGGCCGGCATCTCCGCCGGGCTCTACGACCCCGACAGGGTCTACGAGCACGTCCGGCGCCGGGTGTATTCCCCCGCGATGGACGAGGGGCGCCGGGAGGAGCTCTACAGGGGCTGGCAGGCCGCTGTACGTCAGGTGCTGACGCACGACTAAAAGGTATACTGCGGGTGTGAGTGCCCGTATTATAAAAATTTCAGGAGGTCAAACAAATGAAAAAGTTCCTTGCACTGCTCCTAGCGCTCGTGATGGTGTTCGCGCTCGCCGCCTGCGGCGGAACCGAGACCACCCCGACCGACACCCCGGATGACTCCACCGTCAGTGAAGCCCCCGCGTCCGAAGCCCCCGAGGACGGCGGCGAAGAGGCCACCTTCCTGCCCGGCGGCGGCAGCAACATCGTCTACGTGATCACCCCGGCCACCTCCAACGTGTTCTTCGCCACTGAGGCGGAGGTCGCCCGCGCCAAGGCCGAGGAGCTCGGCTACGAGGTCAAGACCGTCTCCCACGACGACGACGCTTCCCGTCAGCTCGAGGCCATAGAGGCCGCCATCGCCGACAAGGCCGCGTTCATCATCCTCGATAACGCCGGCGCCGACGCCACCATCGAGGCCGTTCAGGCCGCTTACGATCAGGGCATCCCCTGCTTCCTCATCGACCGTGAGATCAACACCACCGGCATCGCCGTTGCCCAGATAGTCGCCGACAACGCCCAGGGCGCCGCCGCCATCGCCGAGAAGTGGGTCGAGGCCATGGGCTACGAGGGCAAGTACGCCGAGCTGCTCGGCCTCGAGAGCGACACCAACTGCCAGGTCCGCAGCGACAACTTCCACTCCGTCATCGACCAGTACGAGGGTCTCGAGATGGTGGCTCAGCAGTCCGCCAACTGGGACCAGACCGAGGCCTATGAGAAGACCGAGGCCATCCTTGAGGCCAACCCGGAGATCACCGGCATAATCTGCGGCAACGACACCATGGCCTGCGGCGCTGCCGCCGCCTGCGCCGACGCCGGCCGCACCGACATCAAGATCATCGGCGTTGACGGCTCCGACGATGCCGCCGCCCTCATCAAGTCCGGCCAGATGGTCGGCACCGCCCTGCAGCAGTGCGCCCTCATCGCCGAGATGGCCGTTGAGCAGGCCGACTACTACATCAACAACAACGGCGCCACCCTCGACGGCGTCGGCGAGAAGCAGCTTGTCCCCTGCGTCGCCATCACCGCTGAGAACGTCGACAATCTCTCCGCCTTCGTGTACACCGAGGGCTGAGCCGCAACCTGAGAAACCAGCGTGCCGCCGCCCCGCAAGGGGCGGCGGCGTCCCAAAAGCGGAAGGGCACATTCCGGGTTCTCCCGGCCGCGCCGACACCGGAGGCGCGCGGAATATGCCCTTTTCGCAGAGCACCGCCAAATTAAGCAAGGAGAGGATAGAATGAAAAAGTTTAGCCTCGTCGCCGCCATAATGCTTGCCGCCGCGCTGCTCATGCTGTCGCTGTCCGGCTGCGGCATAGTGAAGGTCATCCCCGTTGGCACCGAAAGCAACTACACCGGAGAGGTCAAGTTCGACGCCAGCGCAGAGGCCGCCGACGACTGGGAGCTCATCGCAACCGAGCTCACCGGCGCCGCCCAGCCGCTTGCCGACACGCTCGCCTCCGCCGCAAACGGCACCGCCTACTGCGTCAGCTTCACCGGCACCGTGGAGGAATACAACACCGACAGCCCCAAGGGTTATCTCGTCGTGGCCGTCGAGGGCGTGGACGACAAGGAAGTCCGCGTCCAGGTCGGCAGCGTGTTCAGCGGCACCACCGTGCGCGACTGCCAGACCAGCAAGGCCTATGAGGACTTCACCAACCAGACCGAGTGGTCCCAGTACGCCAAGACCGTCAACGATGAGGTCATGACGAACGTCATAGAGCCCCTGGGCGACCTGAACGCCCTCGTTGGCAAGACCGTTGAGATAGTCGGCTGCTTCACGCCCGAGAGCACGACCGTCACGGTGACGCCTGTGGCCATCACCGCCCAGTGAGGTGAGGACGATGTTTGACGATCCGAATGTTGTCCTGCACTGCGAGCAGATCGAAAAGATATATCCCGGCACCAAGGCGCTCGACCACGTCTCCTTCGACGTGCTGAGAGGCAAGGTGAACGTGCTCATCGGCGAAAACGGCGCCGGCAAGAGCACGCTGATGAAGATAATCGCGGGCATAGAGCAGCCCTCCGGCGGCAAGCTCTATATGGAGGGCCAGGAGGTCTCGTTCAAGGACACCTCCGCCGCCCGGGCGAAGGGCATAGGCATCATCCACCAGGAGCTGAGCCTCTTCCCGAACCTCACCATAGCCCAGAACATCTACATGAACCACGAGAAGAAAAAGGGCCTCTTCGTGGACAACGCCGCCCATATCGAGGGCACCAAAAAGGTCCTGGAGCGGCTGCAGCACCAGATGCCGCCCAACACCCAGGTGGGCGACCTGCGCGTCGGCCAGCAGCAGATGGTCGAGATAGCCCGCAACCTCGTGGAGGAGGACCTCAAGATCCTCATCATGGACGAGCCCACCTCCTCGCTCTCGAACCAGGAGGTCAAGGTCCTCTTCGGCATCATGCGCGAGCTGACCGAGGCCGGCATCTCCATCGTCTACATCTCCCACAGGCTGGAGGAGATCATGGAGATCGGCGACCACGTCACGATACTGCGCGACGGGCACTATGTTGCGGACGCGGACGTGAAGGACATCCAGCTCAGCTGGATCGTCACCAACATGGTCGGCGAGAACAAGAGCTACACCCGCACGGCAAGGAGCATCGACCTCGAAAAGCAGCCCGTGGAGCTGCGTGTCGAGAACCTCTGCCTGCCCAAGAAGGGCGGCGGCTGGCTGCTGCACAACGTCTCCTTCGAGGTAAAGAAGGGCGAGATCTTCGGCATCTACGGCCTGCTGGGCGCGGGCCGGAGCGAGCTCATGGAGTGCATCATGGGCCTGCGCCCGGAGCACACGGGCGAGGTCTATCTGGAGGGCGAAAAACTGCGCATCGGCCAGACGGCGGAGCAGATAAAGCGCGGTCTCGCCATCGTCCCCGAGGACCGGCAGGGCTCCGGCCTCGTCCAGACGCTGGACATCGAGAAGAACACCTCGCTCTCGAACCTCAAGAAATACGCCAAGCGCCTCTTCCTCAGCCAGAAGGCGGAGGACGAGGACGTGGACAAGGTCATAGACGAGATACACATCAAGGTCGCGGACAAAAAGCTGCCGATACTCTCGCTCTCCGGCGGCAACCAGCAGAAGGTCGTCATCGGCAAGGGCCTGCTCACCGGGCCCAAGATCCTGCTCATGGACGAGCCCTCCCGCGGCATCGACATCGGCGCCAAGACCGAGGTCTTCGACATCATCCACCAGTTCGCGGACCAGGGTCTGACGATACTCGTCGTCTCCTCGGAGCTGAAGGAGATCATGAATATCGCGGACAGGATAATGGTCCTGTCGAACGGCGTCAAAACGGCGGAATTTATAGCGGGCGACGGTCTCACCGAGGACGACCTCGTCCTCGCCTCCTATGCCGGCCACCACACCGACGCCGGCGCAGAGGCTACAGCCTGAATTAAAAGGGGAGCGACGAGATGAAAACCAAGAAACAGTACGATAAAAACGACTTTATAATGACACTCCTGAAGGGCCGTACCTTCATCGTCCTCATCATCCTCGTGGTGCTTTTCAGCGTGCTGAGCGAGAACTTCCTGTCCACCTCCACCTTCATGATGGTCGCAAAGCACGTCGCGCTCTACGGCATCCTCGCCATCGGCATGACCTATGTCGTCATCACCGGCGGCATCGACCTGTCCGTCGGCAGCGTGGTCGGCTTGGGCGGCATGATAGCGGGCTACCTCATCCAGAAGGGTCTCACCGTCGGCGGCTACACGCTGTACTTCAGCGTGCCGATGGTCATCCTCATCGTCATACTGCTCGGCTGCCTCATCGGCTGGGTGAACGGCGCGGTCATAACCAAGCTGCACGTCGCGCCCTTTATCACGACGCTGGGCACCATGTACATCTGCCGCGGCTTTGCCAACATCATCTCCGGCGGCGCCACCTTCTCGTCCATAGCCGGCTATGAGGGCCTGGGCAACACCGGCTTCAAGTTCATGGGTTCCTCCATCATGGGCATACCCGTGGGCGCGATACTGCTGGTCATCCTCTCCGTCATAACGGCCGTCATCCTGCGCAAGACCACCTTCGGCTGGCACGTCTACGCCGTCGGCGGCAACGAGCGCGCCTCCAGAATGAGCGGCATCAAGCCCGACCGCATCAAGATCTACGTCTACATGCTCTCCGGCGCCTGCGCCGCCCTCGTCGGCATCATCAACACCGCCCAGCTCATGGCGGCCCACCCCGCCGGCGGCGACGGCTGGGAAATGAACGCCATTGCGGCCTCCGTCCTCGGCGGCACCTCCATGGCCGGCGGCATCGGCACCATAGGCGGCACCTTCGTCGGCGCCTTCGTCATCGGCGTGCTGAACGACGGCATGACCATGTGCGGCGTCACCGAGTTCTGGCAGAACGTCATAAAGGGCGCCGTCATCATCTTCGCCGTCGTCATCGACCAGTATCAGCGCAACCTGCAGGCCAAGATGGCCCTGCGCGTCAAGAACGAGGCGAAGTGACATGAAAAAGACCGGAATACTCAACGCCCAGCTCATGGGCCTCATCACCGCCCTCGGCCACAAGGACCAGTTCATGATCGCCGACGCCGGCATGCCCATCCCCAAGGGGGTCGAGATAGTCGACCTCGTCCTCGTCGGCGGAGTGCCCAGTTTCAGGCAGGTCATGGACGCCGTGCTCGCGGAGACCTGTGTCGAGAGCTATACGCTCGCGGAAGAGATTGACGAATACAACCCGGAGCTGCTAAACTATATGCGGGAAAAACTGGCCGGGCTGCCCTGCGAAAAGATACCGCACACGGAGCTCAAACGGCGCTCCGCCGGCATCAAGTTCGCCATCCGCACGGGCGAGTTCACGCCGTATCCCAACGTTATTCTGACCGCCGGCTGCATCTTCTGAGGCCGGAGAAGGGAGCGGGCATGAAGGCTCTGTGCTTTGGTTCCATGAACATCGACTACGTCTATTCCCTGGACCACATCGTCGGGCCGGGGGAGACGATATTCTCCACGGGGCGCGAGATCTTCGCGGGCGGCAAGGGACTCAACCAGTCCGTCGCCATGGCCAAGGCCGGGCTGCCGGTCTGGCACGCGGGCATCTGCGGCGCAGGAGGCGAGCTGCTTGTCGAAACGCTGGAGAGCAGCGGGGTGAACACCTCGCTCATAAGGCACGAGGACACCCCGACGGGTCACACCATCATCCAGGTGGACGCCAAGGGCCAGAACTGCATCATCGTCTACGGCGGTACGAACCGCCGCATCACGCCGGAGTACATAGCTGAGGCGCTCTCAGGCTTCGGCGAGGGCGACATGGTGCTGCTGCAAAACGAGGTGAACCGCCTGGGCGAGATAATCGACGCCGCCGACGCGCGCGGGATGCGCGTCGTGCTCAATCCCTCGCCCTTCGACTCCGCGGTGCTCGAGTGCGACCTCGACAAGGTGGACCTGTTCCTGGTGAACGAGATAGAGGGCTCGCAGATAAGCGGGCTGCCGGCCACGGAGCCGGAGGCGATACTCGACTGGTTCGCCTCGGCGCACCCCAGGGCGGCCGTGATACTTACCCTGGGCGCGGACGGTGCCTGGTATTCGGACGCCTCCGTGCGGCGCTATCAGAGCGCCGTGCCGACCAAGGCTGTGGACACCACGGCGGCCGGCGACACGTTCACGGGCTTCTTCCTCGAGGGCTGGATGACCGGCCGGAGCATAGAGGAGTCGCTGCTGCGTGCGGCAAGAGCGTCCTCCATAGCCGTGTCCAGACCCGGTGCGGCGCCGTCCATCCCCTCCGCAGCGGAGCTCGACGGCGTATGAAAAGGGGAAAGCGCTCGGTCCGCGGCGGCATGCTGATCCGGCTGCTGGCGATACTGTATCTGCCGTACCTGATGTTTTTGATGTATGAAAGTTACATCTCGGGTGAGGCCGGAGTGTCTCTGGCGCTGTTCATCGCCTTGATGGCCGTCATGTGCATAGCCGAGATAGCCATAGCCGTCTCCGCCTTCCGCCTCTGGCGCGGTCACTATGAGGAAGAGAAAGAAGAAAAGGAAAAATAAGCTCACGCCCGCCCGCCCCCAAAGGAGCGAGGCGGGCGAATTTTTATCCAAACAATAGCTCAAGGCCCCTGATGCGGTTTGCGGCGCTGCATCAGGGGCCTTTTGACTTTGAAATCCTATTTCCCGGCGTATTGCGCGGTGCTGCCCCTTGTCAGGAGCCTTGCGGAGAGCCGGACCTTGGTCGTGGAGGACATGGGGTAGCGGATGTGGTCGCACAGGAGCCTCACCGCCCAGATCCCCAGCTCGACGCAGGACACGTCCATCGTGGTTAACGGAGGGTCGGACATGTTGGAGAAGGGGATGTTGTCGAAACCTATGATGGAGATGTCCTGAGGGATGCGGATGCCGTGCTCCTTGAAGGCTTTGATGGCGCCCAGAGCTATGCTGTCGTTGTTGGCGACGATGGCGGACGGAAACTTCGTGCCCCGGCGAAGGTATTCGGAAACTGAGACATATGCGCCGTCCGTGGTCGGCTGCACGGCGTAAACGAGGTCGGGGTCGAATTTCCGGCCCAGCTGCGTGAGCGAGCTCTCAAAAGCCGCCAGCCTCTCAAGGCAGTTGCTGGAGGGCACCGCGTTTGCAAGGAAGCCGACGTTCGGGTGGCCGAGCTCCAGCAGGTGCTTCACAGCGCCGTAGATCGCGCTGAAGTTGTTCATAGTTATGCAGTTAAACTCGTGTATTTTGGGGAAATTATCGATTATGACCATTGGCGCTTTGGCCGAGGCGAAGCTGAGGCAGTCGTCCTCCTTCAGCTCGGTCCCTAGCAGCAGGA
>CAUAHS010000001.1 GCA_958428885.1 uncultured Eubacteriales bacterium | reverse complement strand
CTGGAGCGGATGCAGCACGCCGTTTTGCCTGACGCCCTCGATGGTGGTTATCTCGTGGCCGTCGGCCTCGACGGCGAGCATAATGCAGCTGGGTACGGCCCTGCCGTCGAGCAGGATGGTGCAGGCGCCGCACTCGCCCTCCTCACAGCCGCGCTTGGTGCCGGTGAGGTGCATCTCCTTGCGGAGGAAGTCCACCATGGTCATGTTCACCGGCGCAAGGGCCTCGACAGGCTCGCCGTTGAGTGTGAAATGGATTATCTTCTTCATTCTTCGTCCTCCTTACTCGGCCCTCATCGTGGCGATGGCCTCGTTGATGGCGCGCTTCGTATAGACGCGGATCATGTCGTAGCGGTACTCCGCCGAGGCGCGGAGACTCGAGCGCGGGTTCATCTCGTCCGCCGCCTGCACGCCGACCTTTTCGAGCACCTCGTCGGTTATCTCGCTGCCGATGAGCAGCTGCTCCGCCTTTTTCGCGCGCACGGTGATGACGTCGCCGCCGCCGACGGCGATGCGGGCGTCAGCGACCTTGCCGTCTTTCATGCGCAGCCAGGCGGCGACGCCGACGATGGCGAGGTCCATGGCCTTGCGGACGGAGTGCTTGAAGTAGGACGAGCCCTCGCCGGGACCGAGCTCGGGGATGAAAATCTCGGTCACGAGCTCGCCCTTGGATTTGTCGACGTTGATCTTCTTGAAGCCGGTCCAGAACTCGTCGATGGGCACCGCGCGGCTGCCCTCAGGGCCGGTGACGGTGACGCGCGCGTTCATCGCGAGCAGGATGGGCGAGGTGTCCGCCGTGGGCGAGGCGTTGCAGATGTTGCCCGCCATGGTGCCCTTGCGCCGGACCTGGTTGGAGCCGACGTAGTGCGCCGACTTTGCCACTGCGGGCATCTTTTCCTTCACTATGGGCGAGGACTGGATGTCGAAGAGCTTGGTGTTGGAGCCTATGTACAGCCCCTCGCCCTCGACGTAGTCGAGCCTCGTGAGCCCGGGAATTGTCTTGAGGTCGATCACGGTGGTCATGCCCCGCGTCACGGACTTCGGGATCTGCAAAATAACATCCGTGCCGCCGGACATTACGACACATTTGCTGCCCAGGGACACCATGAGGCCCGAGGCCTCTTCCAGCGACTTGGCGGCAATGTAGTCAAATTCAGGTAACGCCATTTTATTTCCTCCTTAGTTGGCATGGAGCCGTATTCCGGTGAGCATGTTTATTATTTCACGATGTCGCAGAGCCTGGCAATGCGCAAAAACATACGCAGGCGCAAATGCGCCTGCGTATGTTTACAGTTTGTTCATATTTTAAGACTTCGCTAGTCCTCCAGGAGCTCCTGATGGCGTCTGAGGGCCTCGATGGAACGCACGCAGTAGAAGCCGTTTATGTGCTCTATGAGGCCGAGGTCACGCAGCGTGCGCATGGAGCGGACGGTGGTTGAGCGGTTGATGCCGAGTATCTGGGTCAGGAGCTGGATGTTGATGCGCTTGCGAATGAGCACCTTGCCGTCGTAGGCGGCGCCGTAGCTTGCTGCGAATTGCAGCAGCAGCTGGCAGAGCCTCCACTCGGCGCTGCGGCTCTTGGCCTCACGCAGCTCGTCCATCGCCTCCAGGAACTTGTCCGAGACGGAACAGAAGAGCGGAAATAGCGCCCGGGGCTCGGCATTCACAGTCTCAAGCAGCTTTTCCCGGCTCACGCAGAGCAGCTCCGACGCCTCCAGCGTGCGAAAGCTCACGGGCGACGGCCGGGAGAGCAGCACGTTGGCCTCCAGCAGCATGGCGTTCTTCTCCATGACGTAGCAAATGAGCTCGTTGCCGTTGGCGAGCTCCTCATAGCCGACGACCGTGCCGCTTTTGACGATGTAGAACCTGTCCGGCACCTCGTCCCGAGTGAGCAGCACGTGGTTTTTCGGGTAAGACGCGAGGGTGCCGACGGCGTCCCAGGCGCTCAGATCGGAGTTAGAGCAGATTATGCAGGAGCTGCTGATGCTAGCGCCGCCAAAGTCGTATACTTCCTTTGAAAAGCGGCTCTTTTCCACGGTTCTCCCCTCCCCTCTTCGTAAGTTTCACATTTATTTTAGCCCGGCGGCTGTTAAATTGCAAACTATTATTCTCTGCAACACGCAGCCGGGGCTTTTCATTTCGGTGCGGCTGGGGTATAATGGCGGCGAATTCTTGACCGGGAGGTTTTTCATATGAGCAAGATAAGCGTTTTCATGGCCGACGGCTCCGAGGAGGTCGAGTGCCTCGCCGTTGTGGATGTGGCCCGGAGGGCGGGCATAGAGGTGCAGACCGTGTCCGTCATGGGCAGGCCCGAGATAACCAGCTCCCACGGCGTGCGCATCGCGGCGGATGTGCTCTTTGAGGACGCCGAGTTCGAGAGCAGCGACATCCTCTATCTCCCCGGCGGCATGCCCGGGACCGAGAACCTCTATGCGCACAAGGGGCTCTGCGAGCTCGTGAGCCGCTTTGCCGCCGAGGGGAAGCGTGTTGCCGCGCTCTGCGCCGCCCCCAGCATACTGGGCCGTCTCGGCCTGCTCGACGGCCGCAGCGCCACCTGCCACCCCGGCTGGGAGGACAAGCTCGGCGGCGCCGAATACACCCGCCAGGGCGTCGTGACCGACGGCAACATCACCACCGGACGCGGCGTCGGCTTTGCCATAGACATGGGCCTCGAGCTGGTGCGGCTCTTGAAGGGCGACGACTTCGCCGCCGACCTGCGCCGCCGCGTCCAGTACCCCGGCTGCTGAGGACTGGCCATGTTCGACCTCATCATCCGCGGTGCCAGCATAATAGACGGCACCGGCCGGGAGGCGTACACAGGCGACGCCGCCGTATCGGGCGGGCGCATCGCCGCCGTCGGCGAATTGAGCGGCGCAGAAGCTGCGCTCGTCGTCGATGCCCGTGGGCGCTGCCTGACGCCCGGGTTCATCGACATCCACCGCCACGCCGACGCTGCGCTCTTTCGCCCGGGCTGGGGTCGGGCGGAGCTCACCCAGGGCCTGACCACCGTCATAAACGGCAACTGCGGCCTCTCGCTCTCGCCCGTGCGAGGGCCCTTTGCCGGGGAAATAGCAAGCTACCTCTCCCCCATCGTCGGCGAGCTGCCGGAGGGGCGGGACTTTCCCGACATGGCAGGATATCTCCGCTCCGCCGCCGGAGCCGCCCTGCCGCTCAACACGGCCATGCTGGCCGGGATGGGCACCATTCGGGCCTGTGCGGCGGGCTTTTCGGACGCTCCGCTCACGGACGGACAGTACCGCGAGATACACGCCCTGCTCGAGAGCTGCCTCGCTGACGGAGCGGTCGGCGTCTCGCTGGGGCTCGGCTATGCGCCGGAGTGCTTTTACGACACGGCGGGCCTCATCCGCGCGCTGGAGCCGCTCAGGGACAGCGGCACCGTCGTCACCGTGCACATGCGTCAGGAGGGCGACGGCGTGGTGGACGCCCTGCGTGAGATGCTCGCCGTCGCGCGCGAGCTGAGGATGCCGCTGGAGATAAGCCACCTCAAGGCCATAGGCCGCCGCAACTGGCGCTCCGCCGTGCCGGAGATGCTGCATCTCATAGACTCGGCACGCCAGGAGGGTCTCGACGTCATGTGCGACGTCTACCCCTACCCCGCGGGCTCGACCCAGCTCATCCACGTCCTGCCGCCGGAGTTTCAGGCGGGCGGCACCGAGGCGCTGACCTCGGCGCTCTCCGACCCGGAGCAGCGCGCAAAGATGCGCCGGCGGATGGAGACGGGCTCGGACTTTGAGAACATCTCCCTGCTCGTCGGCTTTGAGAACATCCGCGCCACGAGCCTGCACCGGCCGGAGAACCTCGCCTTCGAGGGCCGCTCGATTGCCGAGATAGCCGCCGAGCGCGGCTGCGAGCCCTTCGACGCGCTCTTCGACCTGCTCGCCTCGGAGCACTGTGCGGTCTCGATGATAGACTTCATCGCGGACGAGGAGGACATCTGCGATATACTGCGTGCGCCCTTCTCGGGGGTCATCTCGGACGCTACCTACCCCGTGAGCGGGCTGCTGCACCCGAGGGTGTACGGCACCTTCCCCCGCCTCATCGAGCGCTATGTGCGCGAGAAGGGCACGCTGAGCCTGACCGAAGCCGTGCACAAGGTCACGGGCCAGCCGGCGGAGCGCTTCCGCCTCGCCGGGAAGGGCGTCATAGCCCCCGGCGCCGACGCCGACCTCTGCCTCTTCGATGCCGAGAACATCCGCGAGCGCGACAGCTACGAGCACCCGGACGGTCTGGCCTCGGGCATGGACTACGTGTTCGTCGGCGGCAGGCCAGCCATAGCTGAGGGCAAGTTCACCGGCGAGACCAACGGCCGGGCGATAATCGCATAGGCGCAAAAACGCCGGGACGGGCGCAGACCCGTTCCGGCGTCGTCATATACCGGGGCGGCTTGCCCCGGGCTGTATTGCGGTCAGGCTTCGGATGAGGCGATAGTCCCGGGCATGGGCGTGATGCCCTCGCAGTCGGAGCAGATGTCCTTCTCCGAGGCGCCGTTGCAGTTGACGTAGGTGTCGCCCACCGTCGCAATCGCGCCGAACTCGACAGGTACGGCCACGCAGATATCCTGCGTGATGGTGAAGAAGCAGGAGCCGTTCTTCATGCCGCCGCAGGTCTCACGTCCCTGCGTCACGACGGGGTCGCCGCAGCACTTGGTCATGGTCGCCCCGGTCTGGGCAAAGGGCGTCACCGTGACGGGCACGCAGATGGACGCAGACTGATAACCCACGGTGGGGCAAGTCTGGGTCTCGTTGAGAAGATCGGCGTTGAATTCATTAACCATTTAATGGTCTCCTTTCCGGCCGTGGCCAATCCCATTATATGCGCGGGGCAAATGTTTATGTTGCCTGACCGTGCTCGGATATGGTATCATATAGAAAAAGGGACCGCAGCCGACATATTTTCGCCCTGGAGGTGCCGAAATGCTCAACATCCTGAACCGAAAGCTCATCTACTCCGGCAGCGACGCCGAGGACGCAGCCCGCGTCTGGTCCACGCTGAAGGCCGCAGGCGTGCCGTACTCCATGCAGACCAAGGGCGTCCACGCCAGAATGGGCATGAACCTCACCAACGGAAACGCGCGCTACTCCGACTTTGCCGACGGCGCCTGCTTCACCTACCACATCTACGTCAAAAAATCCGACTTTGACCGCGCCTCCGCACTCATAGCATGAGCCCGGCAAAGATAAAAGGGCCGCCCATATGGGCGGTCCTTTTTGCGTCTTTTCAGTTATACACGTTGTTTCTGAGGATATGTACCTTGTCGAACTCGCGGTTGAAGTAATAGAGCGCGTTGTCCGCCGAGCACTTGCACAGCAGGTACATGGAGGTGTTCGAGAAAAAGCCGCTGTGCGGGGTGATGATGACGTTGTCACGGCCGATGAGCGGGCAGTCGTTGAGGTCGGGGAACTCGGACTCGAGCATGTCCAGGCCGGCGGCCCTGATGAGGCCGTTGTCGAGCGCCCAGGCCAGGTCCTGCTCGCTTATCATGGCGCCTCGTCCCTCGTTGATGATTATGGGCTGCTTTTTGCACTTGGCGAACTTCTCCTTGTTGAAGAAGTGGACGTTGTCGTCGGTCAGGTTCATGTGCACGGAGATGACGTCGGCTTCGGCCAGCAGCTCGTCTATGTCCACCAGCCGGGCGCCGACGCTGTCCGCCACCTCCTGGGGGATGTACGGGTCATAGGCTATGACCTCCATGTCCAGGCCATGCGCCTTTTTGGCGACGGAGCGGCCGATGCGCCCCAGACCGACTATGCCCATGACCTGTCCTTCGATGCGCTTGAGGCCGGGCGCCTTGTCGTATATCCACTCCCTGTCGCGCTGGACGCTGCGGTCGTAGATGCGCAGACCGCGCTGGAGGAAGAGCATCAGGGCTATGGCGTTCTCCGCCGTCTCCTGGGTGCAGTAGTCCTCGATGGACACCACCGCTATGCCCTTTTCCGTCGCATAGTCTATGTCCACCTCGTTGAAGCCGGTGGACTGGAAGGAGATGACGCGGCATTTCTTCAGCGCGTCGAGCTCCTTGCGCCCGAAGTAGATATAGCCGTTTATGATTATGTCCGCGTCGGCTATGTCCTCATAGAATTTGTCGTTGTCCTGGCTGTGCTCGTCAAAGACGGCGATGCCGAACTCGGTGCCCTCGGGAAACACGGACTTCTCTATGCTCATGTCCCTGGTGCAGGTGCTCGGAGCCTCTGCAAATACTACCTTCATTTTCTGCACTCCCTGCCTTTCATATTATCGCGTTTTTACCGCGCATTTCGGAGAGCTCCTCGTCCGTATAGCCCACGGACTTGAGCACTGTGTCCGTATCCTTGCCAAGCCTGCCCGCCGGGGTGTACTCCCGGATGCCGTATTCTGAAAAATGCACCGGCGGACGCGGCATCATGACGTCGAGGTCCCCGCCGAAGCTGACCTTCTGGACATAGCCGTTCGCAAGCGCCTGCTCGTCCGTGCTCACGTCCCTGATGGTGCGCATGACCTCGCAGGAGACGTTGTTTTCAAGCAGGAACTCCCTCCACTCCCAACTGGTCTTGCCAAGGAAAATGCTGTTGAGCTTCTCGGTTATCTCCACGATGGCTCCGGAGTCCGCAAGCTCCTCCAGCGAGGCGCAGCGCGGGTCGCTCTCGAGCTCCGGGATGTCGAACAGCTTGGCAAATTTGGGTATTTCGCGCTTGTAGTCGTTGTCATAGACGCCGATCCAGCGTCCGTCGGCACACAGATAGGTCTGAGAAAACGGGTCGGGCGGCCTCACCGGGTCCACCGGGCGTTCGCCGCCGAACTGCGGCTGGTGGGAGACCACGGCGATGGAGTTGCACCATATGCCGCTTGCAAAGAGCGAGGTGTTCACGAGCGTGCCGGTGCCCGTCCGCTCCCGCCCCAGCAGCGCCATGAGCACGCCGGAGAGCAGCACCGAGCTGGTGGCCATGTCTCCGAAGGCATACGTCGGCACAAAGGGGAACGAACCGGGCACCTGCCAGTCGGCCATGGGACCCGAACGGAGCCAGAAAGCCGTGCTGTCGAAGCCGGGGTTGGATGAGTCCGGCCCCTCGGGACCAAAGCCCGACAGGTGCGCATAGACCAGGCGAGGCAGCTTTTCATGCAGCGTCTCATAGTCCAGGCCCAGCCGCTTGAGCCCTGCGGAGCGGACATTGGTCACCAGCACGTCCGCTCCCTCCAGCAGACGCATGAAGGCCTCCTTGCCCTCCGGCGTTTTCAAATTTATGGACGTGAGCAGCTTGCCGCTGTTCTGAATGGTGAACAGAGGGTTGCGCTCGTCCTCGCATATCACGCGCTCAAAATCGCCCACGCCCCGCAGCTCGTCGCCCCTGGGGCTCTCCACCTTGATAACCTCGGCTCCATAGGCGCTGAGCATCCTTCCCACGGTCGGCGCGGCGACCACCGTGGCCAGCTCCACCACCTTGATGCCCTCCAGCGGCAGCCTGCTTGCATCAGTCAATGATTATCACCTCTTAAAGTTCTTTTTTCGGAAAAACCAACGACATTACGAATTTATTTGCCGTTTTGTGTTGCTTAAGGGACAGTATTATGATAAAATAATAACCGGTCCGGTACGGTCCGGAAGCTATTTGCGAGGAAGTTGAAAAAGTGTTTACATCCATCTCTAGCAGCAAGAACTATCAGCAGATAATCAAGCAAATAAAAGACGCCATCATATGTGGAAAGCTCAAGGTTGGCGACAGGCTCCCGAACGAGTTGGATATGGCACAGGAATTCAATGTCAGCCGTTCCTCGGTCAGAGAGGCGCTCAAGTCGCTTGAAGTTTTAGGCATTGTCGAGTCCCGCAAGGGCGGCGGCAGTTTCATAGCCAACAACATCAACCGCAGCATGACCGACAGTCTGTCCATATACTTCATGCTCAACGGCTGCTCCATCCAGGACCTCATCGACATGCGTGTCGCCCTTGAGCTCGGCGCCATCCGCACCATAATCGACAGGCGCACCGACGAGGAGATCGAGACGCTGGGCACCGCGCTCAGGGAATATGTCGAGGCTCCGGACATGGAGTCCCGCAAGCTGTGCGACCAGAACTTCCACGCCGTCCTCATCTCGCTCGCCAGGAACCCGCTCTACGACTTTCTGCTCAACGCTCACCTGTTCATCTTTGCAAAGGACGTCTCCTACTCCCACCAGGTGGTCGAGGAGAGGGGCCAGCTCGACGATTCCGTCAGGATGCACACGGCCATATACGAGGCCATAAAGAACCGCGATTTCGCCGCGGCGGCAAAGGAGCTCTTCGTGCACTTCAACTTCACCGAGGAGGACCTGGAGCTTCAGGGCAAATACTTCTATTCCGAAAACGCCGGGGAAGCCTTTCCGGCGGATGAAAAAGACGAATGAAACAAACACTTTAGACTATCCGCAGCCGGTCGCCCGGCTGCGGATTTTTTTACTCTTTGTCGAGGTTCAGGAAGGCCGCTGTCTTTTCGGTCTCCTCCCTGCTCTGTTTGCCGAAGATGGATATCGGGAAGTACAGCACCACCGAAACGGCCAGACCGGGCCACAGCGCGTCAACGGCAAAGATGTCGCCCCAGCCCGCCGCAGCGCCGACGCTCCAGATGATGACCACCAGCGTGGAGACCAGCATGCTGTAAAACGCCGCGTCGGAGCTGCCCTTTTTCCAGACGAAGCCCATGACCGTGGGCACGAACAGTCCGGCGGAGAGGATGGTGAAGGTGATGAGCAGCACGTTCATGATGTCCTGCTCGTACCAGGCCAGGAGCGCCGCAACAAGGCCGATGAGCAGCGAGCTCGCAAAGCCGAGCCGCATCGTGGTCTTTTCGCTGACGTTCTTGTCGATGTAGCGCTGGTAGATGTCCCGGGTTATGTTGGCCGAGCCCGTTATTATCGCAATGTCGGCCGAGGACATTATGGCCGCAAGGATGCCGACTATCACGAGCCCCTTTATCCCCACGGGGAAGGTGTTCAGGATGAGCCCGGTCATGGCGTTGACGCCCTCCGGCAGCTCGGGCATTATCACCTTTGCGGCCATGCCCTCATAGGTGGCGCACAGCGCTATGGGCAGGATCACTATGGCCGCCAGGAGTCCGCCCTTTTTGGCGGCGGCCGGGGTCTTGGCCGACATGCAGCGCGTGTAGCTGTCCATGGTCGTGTAGAACGACATGACGGTCGAGAGGCTGAAGGCGATTATGGTCGGCCAGCCCCAGGCGCCGATGTCGAAGTAGCTCTCGGGCAGCACGGATACGGCGTCCAGTCCGCCCATGGCCTTGGCCGCAAAGGGCACTCCGAGTATGACTCCCGCCAGCAGCAGGGCCACCTGCACCCAGTCGGTGAACACGACAGCCATATACCCGCCCATAGCTGTGTACAGCACCAGGACCACGGAGGCGGCCACAAAGCTCACGCCCAGGCCCCAGCCCGTCAGCGTGTTGAGTATCTCGCCTGCCGCGACCAGCTGCGCCGCCGTCACGCCTATCATGCCGAGCAGCGTGCATATCGTAGCGACGGCGCGTGCCCGGGGGTCGTAGCGGCTCTCGATGAACTCGGGGTAGGTGAGATGGTGCAGCTTGTCCCCGATCTTCTTGACCTTCTCGGAAAAGAGCAGCGAAAACGACAGGCAGCCTATGGCCAGCGTGCCGACATACCATACCGCGGTTATGCCTAGCTCGTAGCCCTTGGTGGAGGTGCCGATGACCGATGCCCCGCCTATCCAGCAGGAGAGCCACAGGCACATTATCGTAATGGAGTTGGATCTGCGGCCGGCAACGTAGTAGTTCTCTACTCCCTTGTGCTTTTTGTTTGAATACAGGCCGATCAGGAGCATTGCGGCCAGATATACGATTATGAAGCCAATATCTACTGCATCCACATACATCAACCTCCGGGAATCGCCCGCTTACTTCACGCAGGCGGCGCCTTCACGACAGCACAGGGCGTTCTTGGGGTTGGTCTTGCCCTTGCGGGCAAAGAATTCGTCGATGGCTGTCACGAAGGAATCAAGGTCGAACAGCCCGGAGGCCTTCACCGCCGCACCGAGCATGACTATGTTGGTACCGCGCGGGTTGTTGTGGGCGTTGGCTATCTCGTTTGCGGGCACCTTCACGACGTGGATGTCGTCCCGGAAGGTGCGGTCCGCGCTGCACAGGGAGCTGTTCACGATGAGCCAGCCGCCGGGCTTGAGGGTCTTTTCAAACTTGTCGATGGACACCTCGTTCATGGATATCAGGATGTCCGGGTGCTTGGCGTAGGGGCTCGCGATGTCGTCGTCGCTTATCTTGACATTGCAGTTCGCAGTTCCGCCGCGCATTTCGGAGCCGTAGGACGGATACCAGGTGACCTTCTTTCCGCTGAGCATGCCCGCAAAGGCCAGGATGTTTCCGGCGACGAGCACGCCCTGTCCGCCGAAACCGGCGCAAATTATCTCCGTCATGTCTCAGCTCTCCTTCCTGTCCACAAATTCGCCGAGCTCGTAGTACTTCAGCGACTCCGTGCGCAAGCGCTCGCAGGCCTTGGCCGGGGTCAGGCCCCAGTTCGTCGGGCAGATGCCCAGCAGTTCGATGAGGCAGAAGCCCTCGCCCCTGAGCTGCTTTTCAAAGGCCTTCTTTATGTATTTCTCGGCCTGCATGATATGGGCGGGGCTGTCCAGAGCAGCGCGGGCGAGATAGGCGATGTCCATGCCGCCCAGGATCTTTGCAATGTCGAAGAGGCCGCCCTGCGTGTGCACGTCACGTCCGGCGGGGCAGGAAACGGTCTTTTGACCGGGCAGAGTCGTGGGCGCCATCTGGCCGCCCGTCATGCCGAACACGCCGTTATTGAGCACTATGGCCACGATGTTTTCGTTGCGCAGAGCGCAGTGGATGGTCTCTGCGGTGCCGATGGAATACGCCGCGCCGTCGCCGAGATAGGCCGCCACGAGCTTGTTCGGTCTCGCGCGCTTCACGCCGGCTGCGACCACCATAGGCCTGCCGTGGGCGCACATGACCGTGTCGAAATTCCAGTTGTCCATGCTCCAGGCGCCGCAGGCCACGTCCACCGTTGCGATAAAGTTCTCCTGCATTCCCAGCGCCTCCACCGCCTCGGCGATCATCCTGTCGGACACGCCGTGCGAGCAGCCCGGGCAGAAGGAGCCGCCGGGATTTATTACGCTTTCAGGTGCTTTCAGCCTCATTTTGCCGCCTCCTTGCCGCCAAGAATTTCTTTTGCAAGCTCCACGATATGCTCGGAATCGGGCACGTCGAAGAACGTCCTGTAGGACTCCACGGGGTAGCGGAACTGCGTCGCAGTCCTTATGTCCTCTACCATCTGGCCGAGTATGTTCATCTCGACGCTTATGAGCGCCTTCACGTCGGGTCCGAGCTCCCTGAACGCCTTCTCGGGGAAGGGCCAGAGCGTTATGGGCCGGATGAGGCCCAGCTTTATGCCGGCGGCACGCGCGAGCTTCACCGCCTCCTTGCAGATGCGGGAGCTGATGCCGAAGGCCACCGTGACGATCTCGGCGTCCTCAACGGCCACGCTCTCCCAGCGCTGCTCGTTCTCCTCTATCTCCTTGTACTTGTTCCAGAGATAGTTCTCGTAGTCCTTGTGGCCGTAGAAGCATACGTTGCTCACGACCTTGTGCTTGTCCCCTTTGCGGGTGCCCTTCACGGACCAGTCGTAGGCGTCGATGTCGTGCTCGTGCATCTCGGGCAGTTCGACTTCCTCCATCATCTGGCCGATCGCGGCGTCGGAGCCTATGATGACGGGGTGGAGATACTTCTCCGAGAGCTCAAAGGCCTTTGCCACGAGGTCCATGCCCTCCTGCACCGAGTTCGGGGCGAGGACGATGGTGCGGTAGTCGCCGTTGCCGCCGCCTCGGGTGAGCGCCCAGTAGTCGCCCTGACCCTGGGCGATGTCGCCGAGGCCGTTGCCTATGCGCATGACGTTCACCAGCACGGCGGGCAGGTCGGCGGCGCACAGGTAGGATATCCCCTCCTGGAGCAGCGCAAAGCCCGGGCCGGAGGAGCTGGTCATGGCGCGCACACCGGCGGCGCTGCCGCCGTAGAGCATGTTTATGCCCGCCAGCTCGGACTCGGTCTGCACGAAAGTGCCGCCAACTTCGGGCATGCGCCAGGCCATGTACTCGAGTATCTCCGTCTGCGGCGTTATGGGATAGCCGCTGTAAAAACGGCAGCCCGCCCGGATCGCCGCCTCGGCGAGCGCCTCGTTGCCCTTCATAAGTACCTTTTCCATGTTCACACCCCCTCAGTCGGTCAGCTCTATGCAGCAGTCGGGACACATCTTGTAGCACATGCCGCAGGCTATGCACTTGTCCTGGTCCGCAACCGCGTAGAAGTAGCCGTTTTTGTTCATCGCGTCGCCCAGCTTGATAGCCTCTTTTTTGCAGACGCTGACGCACAGGCCGCAGCCTTTGCAGTTTTCCTGTTTGATGATTATCATTTCCAGCTCTGTCCTCCTTTGCCGTAAAGCTGTTTAAGCCGCTTTTTTCGCACTTGCCCTGTTGCTGACGAGCAGCGCCACGGATGCCGCAACGCCGATGACGCACATCGCACCCAGCAGCGTGAACACCCGGCTGTAGGCAGCGTTGCCGTACTTGTCCAGCCAGTTGCCTATGAGCGTGGGCAGTATCAGGTCGGGCATGTTGAAACCTATGATCGACGCCACGGCTATCGCCGTGCCCGATATCTCCTTGGGTACGCCCGCCTCGTCTATCGTCGCCCACATCGTGCCGCGGGACATGAAGCACAGCGTCGCCAGCACAAGCGTGAGCACCGTGAGCACGGTTATGAGCTCTGCGCCGCCGGACACGTTGGCGATATAGAGAATGATGCCGAGCATCAGTATGAAAACGATAATCTGGAGCTTGGAGACCGCCTTGAGCTTGTCCGCCACTACGCCGCCGATGGGGCCGCCCACGAACTTGAGGGCATACTGCTTGAGGATGGAGAGGAAGCCCGCAAAGGTCACGGACGCTCCGAGCACGCTGGTGAAATACGGCGTGATGAAGGACTGGCAGGTGTAAAGGCCGTATGCGCAGAAGACTATCAGGCAGGAGAGATAGAATTTCGGCATGGTGAACACCTTCAGCGTGGTCTTGATGTCCACCTTCTTGTGCGCCGCCTCCGCATAGTGGACCTCGGTGGTCTTCTGGTCGAAGAACACCTGCACCAGAACGGCGCCGACAAGGCTCATGACGCCCATGACGATGACCGCCCACTTGAGCGCCGTCACGGAGTCGTCAAAGCCGGCGAACACAGCCAGCGCGATGGCGTTGGTGATGGTGGCGGAAACGCCGCAGAAGGCCTCGTAATAGCCGTAGGTGCGGCCCTGCTCCTCCTTGGCGCCGACCATCGAGACCGCCTTGAGTATTGCCGCCCAGAACGCCGTGACGCCCGCAAAGCCGGAGATTATCCAGGTTATCATGGCGCACACATAGCTGTGCATCGTGAACGCGAAGAAAATGCTGATGAGTCCCTGCACCACCGCGGACACGACGATGATGCCCTTGGTCTGATACCTGTCGGCGATCCATCCGCCGGGCAGCAGGCCTATGCAGCTTATCGCCGTGTACACCGTGACCAGCAGTCCGAGCTGCGCATTGGTGCAGTTCATGCCCTCTATCATGGCGTCGTAGAATATGTACTTCATGTACGGGAGGTTGAACATGGTTCCGTACACAAGACCCAGCGAGATTATCGCCAAAAAGTACTTGGCTCTGCCGTTTTTCATATTTTTCCCCTTTCAAACTTTTAATCCGTCACCGCCATATCGCCGCCTGAATGAAGCCCTTGTGCATCCCACCTTTGCTCAATTTAATGTCAGTATGTCATTTTGTCTGACAATGTGTCACAAATTAAAAAACGCTCACGGCGTTTCGGCAAAATATGCATGTTGTTGTTAAATTCTCGACTTTTATCTTTTCTTTTTGTAGATTATATACTGAGCTCACATTTTTGTCAACCGATTTAGGGGCATAAACGGCGTTAATATTTTGACTATTTATTTTACTAAATTATTTGCCGTTTCCCTTGACACCCGGCTTGGGGCTGTGATAAAAGTGAATTGTCACCGCCTTGCTTTCGCCGCCGGCCCGTTGATTCTGGCCGGCTATTGTTGTTTGCGGATATAAAGCACAGGAGGGATTTACAGTGATATATCAACTGCCATCAAATAATATGTACGGCGACACGCCGATACCGATTTCGATCCCGGACAGCTGGGACGTGCATGTCTCCGAGATCGCCGGTTTCCACCGCCCAGCCCTGAGTCCGGAGGCGATCGCCGCCCAGGTGCGGGCGGCGATAGGCACGAGTCCCATTGCCGAGGGCGCCCGGGGCAAAAAGAGCGCGGTCATCATCTTTGACGACATCACAAGGCCCACCCCCTGCGAGCACATCGCCAAGGCGGTAATTGCCCAGCTGCTGGAGGCCGGGGTGCCGAAGGAGAACATCTGGTTCATCGCCGCGCTCGGGACCCACGCCTGCATGTACCGGGAGCACTTCGTGAAGAAGCTCGGGGAGGACATCGTGGACGAGTTTGAGATCCACAACCACAACCCGTTTTTCAACCACGTTTTCCTCGGAAATACCAGCCACAACGTGCCCGTGGAGATAAACGCCGACGTGATGAGCGCGGAGTACAAGATCGGCATAGGCACCATCATGGCCCACAGCTTCTTCGGCTTTTCCGGCGGCGCAAAGTGCATCCTGCCCGGCGTCTCGTCCATGAGGAGCATAACCGCCAACCACAGCCGGACCACTCCGTCCGAGTTCAACATGGGCAATCCGGACACCGTCATGCGCAGCGACGCCGTGGAGGCAGCGCGGATGATGGGGCTCGACTTCAAGATCGACGTGCTGCTCAACGGCCGGGCGCAGATCTGCGCCCTCTACGCCGGCGACGTGGAGGCCGAGTGGGCGGAGGCAGAGCGCGATGCCCGGGAGCACTATCTGGCCGAGTTCGTGCCCGACTGCGACGTCGTGCTCTCGAACTGCTATTTCAAACCCGCCGAAGCCGGCTGCGCCTATACGCCGGAGACCATAGCCTCGCTGAGACCCGGCGGGACATACATCCTCTCCGCAAACTCGCCCTTCGGCTCCTGCGTCCACTACCTCTACGACAAGTGGGGCCGCTCCGCTCCGGGCGGGCTCATGTGGGCCGGCTGCTATCCCAAGGACAAGCGCATGGGCAGCGCCATAGTCTTTGCCGAGCACACGGTAAAGGGCATGCGCGATCCCTGGTTCATCGACGAGGCCACCGGCGCTGTCTACGTCAAGACCTGGGACGAGGTGCTTGCGCTCGCGGACGACGGCAGACCGAAAAAGATGGTCATCTACCCCACGGCGGGCTGTCAGGTGCTGACGAATTCATCCGACTTTTACAGAAAATAAGGCAGGCGGCTGCCATATTTCAGCCGCCTCGGCTCCTGAAAAGGCCCGTTCCGGTCGTCGTGCCGGAGCGGGCTTTTTTCAGCTCTTGTCCCCTGTCATGGACCTCGCCGCCCCGTTTCTCGGGGAGACCGTCCGGGAGGATGTTGCACTTGCATGTCCACAACGTCTCTAAATTATAGAGTTGTCGTCCTGTCTCATCCCCGACATTTTAAGGAGGCTCCCATGAAAAAGAAGTGTTGCTGCATTCTGTTGATATCGTGCCTGCTGCTGTCTGCCTGCGGCGCAGCCGAAGAGCCGGGGTATTCCATATCCTCCTCCGTGCCAGACCCCGTGGCGGCGGACAGTCCGGAGCCGGGCGAGCTCAGGTATGCGCTGAGCGATTTCGGCTCAGGTGCGGAGGGCTGCAATGTTCTGCGTTCCGGAGACCTCCTCTTCTACATATACGAGGACTACTCCGCCGGCATAGACGATCCGAAGACCGCTCTGAGCGTCTCCGGGCTCGACGGGAACGGCCTGAGAGAGCTTTCGGGCTTTGACGGCTCCTGGCTGAGGACTTGCTGCGCCGACCAGGTCGGCGGGCTCTGGGCGCTCAGCTATGCCTCGCTCGACGACGGCAGTCCTGAATTATTGCACCTTGACAGAGATGGCACGGAACTTGCGCGGTTTTCCGTCGACGGCTCCAACGTTCCCGCGGGCAGTTATCCCTACGAGCTGGCCTGCGGCAGCGACGGGACGCTGTACGTTCTCTACGCCGGGGCGAATATGCGGCTGCTCGCTCTCGACGGAGAGGGCGGAGCGGTGCTCGCTTCGCTCGAGGGCATCTCGCAGGATGCGTCGCTCGCCAACCTCGCCGACGGCGGAGCGGTGCTCCTCGACTCCTCCGACGTGAGAAACAGCGCCGCCGGCAGCACCTATGCCGGAACCCGCATCCGCCGACTCGAGGGCTCCGGCTGGGGAGAGCAGCAGACGCTCAACGGCAGTTATCTCGCCGTGTCCAATGGCGCGGACTTTGACCTGTATCTCTGCGAGGTCGGCGGGTCGGCGCTGCTCGGCTACGACTTTGAAACGAACGGCCTCACCGGGATCGCCGACGGTCTCGAGCTGGGGCTCGACGGCTGGAACGGTCTCGTCGCCCTAGGCGGTGAGGAGTTCATCTTGCCCGTCGGCGGCCGGACCTGGATGCGCCTTGCCAAGACAGCGTCCGGCGAGATCACCCAGCTCACGTTTGCAACGCTGGACGCCGACGCGGTGAAGGACGATGTGGCGGAGTTCAACCGCCTGCACAGCGACATCAGGATAACGATGCTGGACTACTCCCAGTCCGGCGGTGTGACCGCCCTGGCCACAGAGATAATCGCCGGGACGGTGCCAGATATCATAGACCTCTCCCAGCTTCCTGCGGAACAGTATGCGGGTTCCGGGCTGCTGACTGACCTCTATCCCCTCATGGACGCGGGCGGCGGTCCGGGCAGAGACGACCTCTGGCCGAACATCCTCGAGGCGCTGGAGCTCGACGGAGCGCTGTACAGCATACCCACGGGCTTCTACCCGGCGGCTGTATTCGGACGTGCCGACGTCGTCTCCCGGCTGGGGACGCTGAACTATGATACTGCGGAGGCGGAGCTGCTGACGCCGGAGCTCGGTTACAGCACGGTGTTCGGAACTCAGCTCACAAGGGCGGATTTCCTGAAATACTCGCTCGAGCTCGGCGGATTTATAGACTATGAGAGCCGCAAGGCCGATTTCACGGGCGAGAGCTTCGACCGGCTGCTCTCCTTTGCCGCGAAACTGCCGGAGACCGCGGACGAGCAGTCCGGCTGGAGGGCAGACATCGTCGACGGCAGACAGGCGCTTGCCTTTTCCGCGCTCCGCAACACCAGCGATCTTTTCTCCCTCGAGCTCTACTACGGCGCAGACATAGCCGCCCTGCCCTTCTTCGGCGGAGAGCTGTGCGTGGCGGACCCCGTCGTCTCCCTGGGCATCTCCTCCGGCTGCGAGAACAAGGAGGCGGCCTGGGAGTTCATAAGCTCGCAGCTCTGGCCGGAGGGCAATCTGAACACGGTGCGAGACGGCTATCCCATGAGCATATCCACGTATGAGCGGCTGGAGCAGAGCGAGCGCGATTATGCCGCCGCCGTCGAGGTCAACCAGATAACGGGTTACCTGCCCGACGGCCGTGAGCTGAAAATGGCCATGGACACCGAAGGTATGCTGAGCCTCCAGCGCGAGCTCATAGAGTCCATAGGCCATGTTTGCTCCAACGACGCAACAGTGTATGGCATCGTGAGCGAGGAGTCAGGCGCCTTCTTCGCCGGGGCGAAAACCGCCGCCGAGGTGGAGCAGCTCATTCAGAACCGGGTGGAGATCTACCTGGCGGAGAGCGAATAAAGGCTCCCGCCCGGCGCATTCAGGCCGGGATATGGAGGACATGCCCGGGCTCTCAGCCGTTCCGCCCCATAAGTCCATAGATGGTCCGGCAGATGCTCGCCTCCGGAGGCCAGCCGCTGTCCGGACAAAAGCTCAGGCCCGCTTTTGGAAACAAAGGCGGGCCTGATACCGTCAACATCATTAGATACCTGCGCAGAAATACGTCTGACACGAGAACGGAACAGGAGGTCTGTATGCTGAGATGCAAAAGAGTGAAACAGGCGTCCCTCGCCGTGCTGGCGGCAGCGTGCCTGCTGCTCTCCGGCTGCGGCAAAGGCAATGGGAGCATTTCGCTGGCTGAGTCGGACACAGCGGCGGATATGCCTGGCGGCGCCTTTACAGCGGAAGAACTTGTCTCCGAGTCCGAGGTCGGGACCATCTTCGCCGCGGCTCCGGCGGAGGGCGGGCTCTACGCCTTTGGAAGCGAGCTGATGCTGCTGGGCTTTGACGGCTCGGTGGAGACCATACCCGGCATTTCATCGGTTGTAAAAATGTGCGCGGGGGACGGCGGGACGGCCTGGGTGCTCCACCGTCTGCCCACGGATGCCGACAGCGCACCCGTCTATGAGCTGGGGCGGCTCTCAGGAGCGGAGTACAGCCCGACATGCTCGCCGGACATCGGCCAAAAGGAGGTCACTGTCGGCATGTGCGCCGCCGGGGACATGGTCTATATCGCCCTGACGGACTACCTCAACTCGCATCGCATCGCCGTCTATTCCGCCTCAAGCGGCGAAAAGCAGCGGGATATCTCCGTAAGCGGCCCAATAGACCTCGCCTCGGACGGAGAAACGGTATATGCAGGCAGCGCGGAAACGACAGGCGGCGGAGCGCTCTCCGTCTTTCGCCTTGAGGACGGGGAAGAAATCGCGCGTTTCGACGGCGGGAGCCTGCTCTCCGCCGCAGACGGGCGTCTCTGCATAAGCGACGGCACCTCCGCCTTTGAGTACGACATCGCCTCCGGAGAACTCACCCGGCTCTTCGGCTTTATCTCCTGCGGTCTGAGCGGCAGACAGGTCACCGTCTGGCCGGACGGAGACGGCGGCTATGTGGCCGTCGGACGTGAGGGGGCCGCCCTTGTGCGCTACGACGAGAACGCCCGGACGAAAACGCAGCTCGTGCTGGCGGTCAACGGGCAGTCTTATTTTATTTCAAGCTCCATTCTGGAGTTCAACGCCTCGGGCGGAGAATACGAGCTCGCAGTCAAAGACTACAGCGGCTATTCGGACCCCCTTACCGTGCTGAACACCGAGCTCATAGCCGGGAATGGGCCGGATATCATCGACGTCAACAGTTTCTCATCCACCATACTGAACCCGGACGCCATGGTCGACCTTTTGCCGCTCATCGAGGCCGACCCCCAGCTCGGGCCGGACAGCCTCATCGATGGGGCGCTGAACGCCATGCTCACGGACGACGGCAGACTGCCCGCGATAGCTCCCGTCTACTATGTGTCCACGCTGGTGTCGCGGGACGCCGATGCCGCTCCCTTTACCTCCGTCTCCGACGCGCTCGGGCGCATGGGGAGCGCGGACGAGGCGCTCGGCGGCACTATGGCCCGGGACATGTTCCTCACCATGGCCTTCGGCTGCGGCGGAGCGGAGGCCTATGACGCCGCGGACATACAGGCCATACTAGAATACGCTCAGGTACTGCCCGAGGAGGAGGACCACAGCTCCGAGATGGCAAATATGGCATCAGGCACGCAGAGATACAGCTTTCAGACCATCGGCGGCGCAGGAGGTCTGTTCGGAGCGGCCGAAGACTTCGGCTGCACTCTGGAAGATTTAAAAGTGTGCGGCCTGCCCTTCCGCGAGGGCAGCGGAACGCTCGTGCCGGTGGTATATCTGGCGATACCCGCCTCGTCCAAAAACGTCGGCGGCGCCTTCGACTTCATAAGGAGCCTGATGCTCGAGGAGAACACGCTCTACAAGAATCTCGAACTGAACGCCTTCCCCATACTTTCCGCCGAATATGAGCGGCTTGCCGAATATGAGCAGCCGAGAATAGATGCGGCCGAGGAAGGCCAGTATCCCTGGACGGACACGAGTCACTACGAGCGTGCGGCTGAGGTCCTGGACGGTCTGAACGGCCTGTGCTGTCCGGACAGCGAGCTCATGGGCATCGTTGACGACGCGGCGGCCGGATATTTTGCCGGCGCCGTTGACGCTGCCAAAGCAGCGGACGAGCTCGCCTCCAGACTGGGCATATACTTTGCCGAGAGAGGCCGTTAAACCGCGGAAAAGTCAAAACCGGTCCCCGAAAAAAGGGCAAGGAGGGCGGCTGCAAAAAGCAGCCGCCCTCCGTCGTCATTGTCGGTGTCACGGGGTCATAAGAGTCTCCACCGCCAGGCGCAGGCTGTCGGCTCCGCCGGTGTTGCCGGGGAAGATGACGTAGGGCGTGTTCGGAAAGCGGCTCTCTTGCCCTGTCATCCAGACGGGGACGCCGGGCTGTATCTGGCCCAGCACCCGCGCGCGACGGACGGCAAGCGCCTTTGTGCCCACGTCGCTGGAGGTTATGCCGCCCTTCGCCACGACGAAGGCCGGGGTCACGCCCAGGCGCGCCACAAGGCTCTGCACCCCGTCGCTTATCCTCACGCTGCGCATGAGGGCGCTCTCCCTGGTGTCACCGGGCAGTTCCAGCAGACGGCGCTTCGTATAGCATACGGCGGTCAGCCCGGAGCGGATGAGCCGCTCCGCCTCGGCCACACAGCGGTCTATTTCAGCTCCGAAGACCGCCTCGCCCTCCAGCACGAGGTCGGAGTCAAACTCCGCCGCCTGCACGCCCTCGAGCTCCAGAAGCCGCCCGAGCTGCTCCGTGGTCTTGTGCGTGTGGCTGCCCACGACGACTATGCCGCCGCCGGAGCGCGTTATCAGCTCCTCACGGCTGAGCAGCGGCCTGTCGCTCACGCCTCCCAGGGCCTTTACGAGACTCGCCGCCGTCCGGAAGATGAACCTGTGTCCCCGAGTCGCCGAGCGGTAGAGCGCTGTGGCGAACACCTTCACGTCGCAGTAGTCCGCAGCGTCCACGCAGACCTTGCCGAAATCCCGCACCGCGAGCAGTTTTTGCGTTATGCCCTCGTAGTCGCAGGCTCTCAGCTGCTCGATGGGTATGCTTGTCACGCCCGAGGCGGGGTATTCGCCCCGGGTCTTTTCCTCGATGTAGCCGGGCAGGTCGGAGCTCGAGTAGCCGAAGGTCCGGTCCGCGGCAAACTCGGTCTGCGCCGCCGGCACCAGCTCGTCACCCTGCCGGACGTAGTGTACGCCGCCGAGCGTGAAGCGCCCGCCCTCCTTGAAAAAGGGGCAGAGCACCTCGCCGTCCACCCTGAGCCCCGCCGCCTCCAGCCTGTCCCGGAGCACCCGGGTCTCGAGCGGATAGTGCCCCCGCAGCGTGGAGTCGCAGCGCGAGAGCAGCATGAAGCCCCGTCCCGTCTCCCGCGAGACGCGCACGAGCGTGCCGCCTATCTCGCGGTGGACCCGTTCGCTCTCGGCGGCGGTCATGGCGCGGGAGTTCGTGAGGATGTAAAAGAGCCTGCCGTCCTCCTCAAAGCCCTCGCGGACGGAGGCCTCCGACCAATCCGTATACACCGACACGTCGTGCACCGTCTGCACGCCCGTGGGGTCGTCGTCGAGGACGACCAGCTTGTCGCTGTTCGCCGCGAGCTCCCTGGCGAGCGCCGCATCCACCGCCGCCTCGTCCACCCCGGGCAGCCGCGAGAGTATCCCGGCCTTCGGCATGTGCATCTCCCCTTTCGGTCGAACGAATAAATGTCGCCTCCATTATATACTTTTCAACCGCACTGGGGCAATGTATAATAAAAATCGCCCCATAGGACGCAAAGTTGCGCGATAATTGGTGGAGCAACCGCCGGAAATGCGGTATCCTCTGCGCAGAAAGGAGGACGGGACATGGCAAGCACATTCATATCCGCCGCCACGACCGTGGCATCATCTGTGCAGACCGGAGGGCAGGGCATGGTCAGATCGCTCATATTTGCCGTCATGGCCATCGTGCCGTATTCGATCATCGCCTATCTCATATACCTGCTGATAAAGGCGCTGAGGAAGTACCTGCGCACCGAGCCGGTGCGGAAGGAGCGGGCCGAGAAGGCCCGGACGCTGGGCGAGGTGATAAGGCGGCGCCGGACCGAATGCAAGATGACGCAGGAGTTCGTGGCCGAAGCGCTGGGAGTGAGCCGTCAGGCCGTCAGCAAGTGGGAGAGCGGCGCATCCGACCCGAGCACGACGAACCTCATCGCCCTCGCCAAGCTCTTCGGCGTCGCCCCGGAGGACCTGCTGCGTGAGGTGGAATAAAAGAAAAAGAGCCCGGAGCGTTCCGGGCTCTCAGCTCGTATATGCGGGTCTCAGGCGACGGTCTCGACGCTGATGAGCTGGAAGTTCGCACCCTCGACGGCGGCCTTGAGGGCCTCGTCGGTGACGCTCGCGTCGCAGACGACGGAGGCGGTGCCGTCCTCATGGCTGGCCTCGGCGCTCTCAACGCCGGGCACGGCCTCGAGCAGCCTCTTAAGACGGCCGGAGCAGCCGCCGCAGTGCATGCCTTCAACCTTCATGAGCTTCTTCATGGTGAAATCTCCTCCTTAAAAACTTGCATTTATATTCTGGCCCGGGTGGGGTCACTCGATGCCGAGGAAAACGTATCCGGCCTTGGCAACAGCGGCCTTTAGGGCCTCTTCATCCGTGCCGGGCTGCTGGCGGATGACCGCGGTGCCCGCCTTGGCGTCGGCGGTGACGGCCTCCACGCCGTCCACAGCGCTGAGCGCCTCGGTCACGGCCTTTTCGCAGTGCTCGCACATCATGCCGTCAATTTTCAGGGTCTTTTCCACCGTGCCGGTGATGGGGCAGGCGGTGACGTTCTCGCCGAAGCCGACGAAGATGTAGCCGGCCTTGGTGACGGCGTCCTTGAGGGCCTGCTCGCTGGTGTCGGGGCTGATTTTGAACTTCGCCGTGCCCTTTTCGGCGCTGGCGGTGACGTCCTGCACGCCCTCGACGGCGGAGAGCGCCTCGGTCACGGCCTTTTCGCAGTGCTCGCACATCATGCCGTCGATGCGCATGGTGACGTCGATGAGCCCCTCGTCGTCCTCGGCAGGGGCGGGGGCGGCCTTGTGACGGCGCGGCTTGTCCTTGCTCGCGTTGTACATCTTGAAGAGGTTGAGCCTGAGGGCGTTGGTGACGACGCAGAAGGAGCTGAGGCTCATCGCGGCGGCGCCTATCATCGGGTTGAGCGTGAGTCCCGCCCAGACGAAGCAGCCCGCGGCGATGGGGATGCCGATGGTGTTGTAAAAGAAGGCCCAGAACAGGTTCTCGTGGATGTTCCGCAGCGTGGCGCGGGACATGCGGATGGCTGCGGGGACGTCCGAGAGCCGGCTCTTCATGAGCACGACGTCGGCGGCGTCGATGGCGACGTCGGTACCGGCGCCGATGGCGATGCCGATGTCGGCACGGGTCAGGGCGGGGGCGTCGTTTATGCCGTCGCCGACCATGGCGACCTTGCCCTGGCGCATGAGCTTGCGGATGACGCTCTCCTTGCCGTCGGGCAGGACCCCGGCGATGACCTCGTCCACGCCCGCCTGGGCGCCGATGGCCTTTGCGGTGCGCTCGTTGTCGCCGGTGAGCATGACGACGCGGATGCCCATGCTGCGCAGCTCACGGACCGCGCGCGGGCTGTCCTCCTTGATGACGTCGGCCACGGCGATGATGCCGGCCAGCTTGCCGCCCTCGGCGAAGTACAGCGGGGTCTTGCCCTGCTCTGCCAGGGCCTCGGCCTTCTCGCGCATGTCGTCGGTGACGGCGGCCCTGGTGACGATGAACTTGTGGCTGCCGGTGGCGAGCTCCTTGCCGTTCATGGCGGCGATGACGCCGTTGCCGGGCAGAGCCTCGAAGGAGCCGACCTTGCCCGGCTTCATGCCGAGCTCCTCGCCGCGCTGCATGATGGCGCGGGCGAGCGGGTGCTCGCTCTTCTGCTCGAGCGCGAGGGCGAGGTCCATCAGCTGCTCCTCGCTGACGCCCTCGGCGGGGAGGATATCGGTGACCTTGGGCTCGCCGGAGGTGATGGTGCCGGTCTTGTCGAGGGCGACGATGTCCATCTTGCCCGCCTCCTCGAGGGAAGCGGCGGTCTTGAACAGTATGCCGTTCTTGGCGCCCATGCCGTTGCCGACCATGATGGCGACGGGCGTCGCAAGGCCGAGCGCGCAGGGGCAGCTGATGACCAGCACGGAGATGCCTCGCGCGAGCGAATAGCCGAAGCTCCGGCCTATGAGCAGCCACACGACGGTGGTGATGACGGCGATGGTGATGACGGTGGGCACGAACACGCCGGAGACCTTGTCCGCGACCTTGGCGATGGGCGCCTTGGTGGCGGCGGCGTCGGAGACCATCTGGATGATCTGGCTGAGGGTCGTGTCCTCGCCCACGCGGGTGGCCCGGCACTTTATGAAGCCGCTCTGGTTGAGCGTGGCGGCGGAGACGGTGTCGCCCTCCGCCTTGTCCACGGGGATGCTCTCGCCGGTGAGGGCGCTCTCGTTCACGGCGCTGTGGCCCTCGAGCACGACGCCGTCTACCGGGATGTTCTCGCCCGGGCGGACGACGAAGATGTCGCCCTTTTCCACCTCGTCCACGCCGACGGTGACCTCCTGGCCATTGCGCACGACGTTGGCGGTCTTGGGCGCGAGCTTCATGAGGCTCTTGAGGGCGTCCGTGGTCTTGCCCTTGCTGCGGGCCTCGAGCATCTTGCCTACGGTGATGAGGGTCAGTATCATGGCTGCGGCCTCAAAGTAGAACTCAGTGTGCATGACGTGCATCTGGTCCATCGGGTCGCTCTTTGTCGTCATCTCAAAGAGGGCGTAGGAGCTCCAGACAAAGGCGGCGGAGGAGCCGAGGGCGACAAGGGTGTCCATGTTCGGCGCCCTGTGCGCGAGGCTCTTGAAGCCGGAGATGAAGAACTTTTTGTTGATGATCATGACTATAACAGTCAAATAGAGCTGGATGAGCGCCTGGGCCATATAGTTCGTGGCCAGGAAATCCGGCAGCGGCCAGCCCCACATCATGGCGCCCATGGAGAAATACATGAGCACTATGAGGAAGCCGACGGACAAGATAAGCCGGCGCTTGAGCACCGGGGTCTCGTGGTCCTCAAGGGCGGCTTCGGCCTCTGTCATGGAGCTCGAGGCGCTCTTTTTGGAGCTGTCCGCGCC